>JAJZHU010000125.1 GCA_021798375.1 Pseudomonadota bacterium
GGTAAAAAGCAACAAGGGAAGTCAGTCTTCTTTTGTAAACAAAAAAAGATTCTCCCTTCATCTTAACTAATTTTTTCTTATATTCTTCCCTCACCCTACCCCGCCGGATGCAACAACTGCCACGGCGATGTTTCCGAGCCGCGCGGCACGCGAATATGGATCAACGCGGGCGCATCCAGCCCGATCGCGCGTTCGAGTGCGGGGCGCAGGGCGGCGGGACTATCCACGGCGAGCGCATCAATGCCGAAGCTTTCGGCCAGTTTGACGAAATCGGGGTTGACCAGTTCCGAGCCAATGATTCTGCCGCCGAAGCGCTCCATCTGATCGCGCCGCACATTGCCGTAGGCGCTGTTGTCGAACACCAGCGTGACGAGATTGATGCCATATTGCACGGCGGTCGCCAGTTCGGGCATGGCGAACATGAATCCGCCGTCGCCGGTGATCGAAACCACCGCCTTGCCGGGATGCGCCACCTTGACACCGAGCGCGGTGGGAAAGCCGTGGCCCAGCGTGCCCTGATAGCCGCAACTGACATAGGTGCGAGGCTGATAGACCGGGTAGGCGAGTTGCGAGGCGAAGCCCATCTGTGACAATTCATCGACCAGGAAGCCATCGGGCGGCAAAACATCGCGGATCACACGTAAATAATCGACCTGCGGCTGGATTTCCTGCACCTCTTGTTCCGCGCGCCGCTTCGCCTCGGCGATCAGACGGAAATTTGCGTCTGACGGTGCGGCGGCAGTGGAATCGATGGCGCGCAACAGTGCGGTGGTGCCCTGCGCCGCATCGGCCACCAGTGGGCCATCCACGTCGAGACGCTGCATTTCCGCCGGATCGATGTCGATGCGGATGAGCTTGCGCCCAGGCAGGTGGCGCGTGACGTTCTGACCGGGGATCCAGCGCATGAACGGCAATTCGAGCCGGCAGCCAATGCCGATGATCAAATCCGTCTGCTGCCACAGGTGCCAGGCGGCGACGATGCTCACCCCCAATGGTTGATCTTCGCCGACGATGCCGCGCCCGCCGCGAAAGCCCACCACCGGCGCGCCAAGCCGGGCGGCGAGTGCCGCGACCTCGACCGACGCATGTTGCGCCCCACTGCCGACAAAGATCATCGGCCGCTTGGCAGCCACAATCAGATTGGCACATTCAGCCACCTGATCGGGATTGGGCGCGGGCGGCGGCGGCAGAATGGTCGCGGCAAAGGGCGCGATGTCGGCGGATTGGCCCAGCGTGTCCCAGCAGATGGAAAGCGCCGCCGGGCCGGGGCGGCCAGACATGGCGGCGGTGATCGCCGTGGACATCGCTTGCGGCACATCCGCCGGCCGATCGATATGGGCGGCATGGCGGGTCAGGCGTTGCAGAATGCCAAGTTGATCGGGCAGTTCATGCAGATGGCCGCGTCCGGCGCCGCGATAAGCGGTAGGCACCTCGCCGGTCAGGCACAAAACGGGGGTGCAGGCGCCCAACGCGGTACACATTGCCGCCGTCGCGTTCAGCACACCCGGCCCCGGCACGGGCGAAAACACGCCCAGTTTGCCGGTTGAGCGGGCATAGCCGAATGCCATATAGGCGATGCCCTGTTCATGCCTGGCGCCGATCGTGCGCAGCGATGTACTGTGTCTGAGGGCGGCATCGAACAGCGGATACATTTGCGCCCCTGGCAGGCCAAAGAAGGTATCAACCCCGTTGGTGATCAGGGCGTCAACCATCGCCTCGGCCGCCGTTATTTGTGACATCGTCATGCTCCGCAAACAGGGGGAATAGTGATTTTGTGCAAAATAATGCGGGATCTTGAATTAATGTGTGTATAATTGGCGCAAATTCTCTCATAAATACATGGATTGTGTGAAATTATGGATTCCATGCACGATTTGAACGAACTCGACGCATTCGATTTCAAACTGCTTGCCGCCTTGCAGGCGGATGGCAGGTTGACCAATGCGGAACTTGGCGAGAAGGTTGGGTTGTCGGCATCGCAATGCTCGCGGCGGCGCATCCGGCTGGAGACGAGCGGCATCATCGCAGGCTATCGGGCGCAGCTCGACGCCGAACGATTGGGTTTTGGCCTGACGGCGTTGGTGCAGGTGTCGCTGGCCGCGCACTCGAAAGAAAACGCGGCGCAATTCCGGGCATTTCTGGGCGGGCTGGACGAGATCCAGGAAGCCTATTCGCTCACCGGGGAATCCGATTATCTGCTCAAGATCGTCGTGCCGACCCTGAGCGATCTTTCACGCATCATCAACGACACCATCCTGCCCAATCCGATCATTGCGCATATCAAATCATCGATCATATTGGATACGCTGAAAAATACCCACCGCATCCCGCTCGAAAAGTGCCGCTCGTGAGGATCCATGGTTCAATATCCCAACCAACCACCGCCGGGCGATATCATCCCCAACATCCAGATGGACCGGGTTTCCGGCCGGCGCTTTGTGGATGCGCCCGCTCACTATGGCACCTTGGGCAGCCTGGCCGAGAAGTTCGGCCGAGACATGGCGGCGCACCGGCACGATCAATGTTTCCAGATTCATTTCATCGAATCCGGCACGCTGACCCTGGCGCTCGACAGCGTGCCGCACCAGTCATCCGGGCCGGTGCTGTTTTTCACCCCGCCCGCCGTGCCGCACGCCTTTGTGACCAATGACGATGCCCACGGCCATGTGCTGACCATCGATCGATCGCTGGCCTGGCAGTGCATCGACAGCGATGCCAGCCTGTCGCGGCGGGATTTGGAGCGTCCGCATTACTTGGCGTTGAGCGGTGCCGAGGGAAGGCACGACGCGCGTCAATTGATCCGTCTGTTCCGCATGATGCGCGCTGAAACACAAACCGCCGCCGCCGGCGGTTCGGCCGCCGTGCAGGCATTGACCAGCCTGATCCTGGTGGCGGTACTGCGGCTGGTGGCGGGCGAAACCCAGGAAGCGGCGCCACGCCGCCACGAGCAGAGTTTGTATCGCAGATTCAACGATCTGGTCGAGCATCGCTTTCCCGAACATTGGCCGATCTCGCGCTATGCCACCCATCTGGCCATCACCGAAGTGCGCCTGACCAATATCTGCCGCCGCGTGGGAGACAAGACCCCCAAGCAGATCGCCATCGAGCGTTTATTCCTGGAATCCCGTCGCTTGCTGGCCTTCTCCAGCCTTTCCGTCGGCGACATCGCCAGCGTGTTGGGATATGATGATTCCTCGTATTTTGCGCGGCTTTTCCACAAACGCGAGGGGATGAGCCCCTCGCAATACCGCGCCCGCATCAAGGACCTTGGCAACACCACCGCCTGAGGAAAAGTCCTGATGATTCGGGGAAAACTCCCTTCTTTTCAGGCGCGCCTTTCATCATAATCGGCCACGAAGAAAATCGCACCGCATCCGCGGCGCTGCAAGGAAACGATCAAATGACGGCAAGAACTGGAGCGCAATATAAAGCGGGGCTGGCCGATAACCGTTGGGTAAGGCTGGGCGATAAAGACATCAATGTGCTGACCGATCCGGCCACGGTGGGCTCGGTCGCTGGAATGGCCGGCTATTTCGACTGGCAGAATCGCCATGCCGGCGATTGTCTGGTGCCCGATCCGGTAACCGGTGCGCCAATGAACGCCAGCCACATCGTGCCGCGCAACAAGGAGGACCTGGCGTTGCGCCATCGCGCCTTCGAGCGTCTGTCGCAATATTCCTATGGCATGTTGGGGCGCACGCCGGACTATGTGAACGTGACGCTGGCCGGTTTCGTGGCGCGCGGCGACGTCTTTACCCGCAATGGCGATGCGACGGCGGCCGAACGCATCACCCGTTTCCAGCGCGAAGTGATCGAAGGCGATTTGTCGATGACCCACACCATCATCCAACCTGCGATCGATCGCGGCGTGGGCGAGGTATCGGGGCTGAACGCGGAGCTGGCCCTGCGCATCGTGGGGCGCAACAAGAACGGCGTGATCGTGCGCGGGGCCAAGATCCTGGCGACGCTTGGCCCGTTCGCCGATGAATTATTCGTTTATCCCGCCGGACCATTGCCGCCCGGCACGCCGGCCGAATACGCGGTGTGTTTCTCGATCCCGATGAGCACCAAGGGATTGCTGACGGTTTGCCGCGATCACACCGGCCTGGAAGGCTCGGTGCGCGATCATCCCTTCTCCAGCCGTTTCGACGAGCAGGACGCCTATATGATCTTCGACGATGTCGAAGTGCCTTACGAGCGCCTGTTCATCGATGCCGACATCGAACTTTACAACGGCCTGCGCCGTGCCGGCTGGGCCGCCAACGTGTTCCAGCAAACCTCGATCCGCGCGGCGGTGAAGTTGGAATATGCCTATGATCTTTGCACGCGCATGGCGCGGGTGATGAACGCCGAATCCCGCCCGGAAGTGTCGATCATGCTGGGCGAAATCTGGTGCTATGCCCAACTTACCCGCGCCGCCACCGCCGCGGGCGAGGCAGGCGCCCATGACAACGGCAATGGCGCCTTCTTCCTCGACGACCGGCCTCTGCGCGCCATTCGCGGGCTGATGCCGAATTGGATGGTCCGGGTGAATGAAATCATCAAGGCCTTGGGCTCGCATAATCTGCTGGCGACCCCGACGCTCGGATCGTTCGACGACCCCGTGGTTGGTCCGTTGCTGGCGCAATTCATGCCGGGTGCGAATGGGATCAGCGGCAAGGAACGCGCCGAAGTGTTCCGTGCGGCATGGGACTTTGCGGGGTCTGCCCTGGGCAGCCGGGTTGAATTGTACGAACGCTTCTATCTTGGCAGCCAGGCCAAGAATTTCAGCCGCGAGCACATGCAGACCATGGGCGAAACCGGCGGCAAAGGCTTTGGCCGGTTCGACAGCTTTCTGGCGGAAACCGCCCTTCTTGCGAGCGAGCCGCGGAAGTAACGACGATCCTCATTGAATGCGATCCGTCGCATTCAATGAGGCCCGCCTTCTGCCGCGCCCCCTTGCGCGGCCATCAATATTTAAATCGATATCCCCCGCCGCCAGATGTTGTTACAATGCGGCGAGGCTTCATGTCGTCAAATGTCAATTTTTACCGCAGATGCGCGAGTAGCCTTCCCAATAAGATCAAAACGATTGTTCTACGGGAGTGTTCGTTGGCACCAATCATGTCAGGCAAGGCCGCAAGGTCTGCGGCGGCGTTATGCTCAGGCCTTATGCTGGGCCTCATGGCATTGCATGTCGGCCGCGCGGCTGATGCGCCGTTGCCCAACGATGTTTTGACGGTTGCAAAAATCCCCCAGGACGACACGCACCGGGTTTATGTGGTCGATTTCGACCTGCCACATATCATCGATGGACGCACCTATGTTTATAACGGTGACACCGGCAAAATGCTGGGAATGTTATCGACCGGATTCGCCGGGCAATTCACCATGTCGCCATCCCGTAAAAATGGCTATGTCGCCACCACATATTACGACCGCCTGTTCCATGGCAATCGTGCGGATGTGGTGGATGTTTATGATATGCAAACGCTCGGTTGGCAGCATGAAATTACCATTCCGACCAAACACGCCGAGGCGGCACCCTATCCGGGCCTGATCGCAACCAGTACCGACGGCAAATATTTGTTTGTGCAGAATGCCACACCGAGTCAGTCCATCACTCTGGTGGATCTAACGCAGAATAAATTCATTGCCGAACTGGGCGCCGCCGGCTGCTGGACGGTTTGGCCATCTCCAAAACAAGCGAACAAAGTATCAAGCGTCTGCGGCGACGGCACGATATTGACACTAACCTTCGATCCGGCCGGTAAAATCCTCACCCGCCAACGTAGCGCGCAGATCTTTGATCCCGCCACTGATCCGATGTTCGTGCAAGGCGCCGACACCGGGAGCAAGGTGGTCTTCATCACCTTCGACGGTGTTGTGCATGTTGTCGATATTTCCGGCGATGTCGCGAAGGCCGAGCCAGGGTGGCAAGTAACGCCGCCGGCGGATCAGGCGCACCACTGGCGGCCAGGCGGCTATCAAATGCTGGCCTTCCACAAAAAGACCGGCCGGTTGTTTGTCGCCATGCATAAAAATGGCCAGGAGGGCAGCCACAAATGGCCCGCGGACGAGATCTGGGTGATCGATCTGGCAAGCCACAAGATTTTGCAACGCGTGCCGGGAATGGGTGTAATATCGCTCACGGTGACGCAAGATGACGCTGCCAAACTTTATGGCCTGACCGCCACTGGCGATTTGGTGACATTCAACGCCGGCGGACGGGTGAGCTTTGCCACCACAGTGCCGCATGTCGCGGAATCGGGAACGGAGCTCGTCACGCGATGAACTCATTCGCCCCGATATTACTCATGCTGCGCTTTTTCCTGGCGATCGTGCTGCTGACCGGAAGCGCCGAGAAACTGCTTGATATCGGCATTTTCACTGGTCAGGTGCGGAATTATCGTCTGCTGCCGGACGCGCTGGTGCAGCCCTTCGCGCTGTTATTCCCGGCCACCGAAATCGGCGCCGCACTGCTGCTATTTTTTGCCGCCACCAGCATTCCGGTAATTGCCGTTTTGTTGGCGGCGACGCTGGGGGTGATGATCAACCTTCAACGTGGTCGCACACATATCGATTGCGGTTGCGGCGGGCCTGCCGGACAACCAATTTCCGGCTTCATCATCGGCAGAAATATCCTGCTGATGATGTTGGCATGGCTGTCGGCGCGGCATTTCACATTCAACCTGTTATCCGGCCTTGATATATCGATCGCGCTGCTTGGCGGGATGACCATGAGTGGATTTTATTTTGCCGCCAACCAACTGGTCGCCAATCAGTTGCGGATGCACAGCGAAAGGACATGATCTTGACCATTCTGGCCATCTCCAATATCGGCCTATGGATCGCCTTTTTTGGCCTGGTGGTCATGGGTATCGCCCTGTCCCGGCAAATCGGCATCCTGTATGAACGCGTTGCGCCGATGGGGGCGCTGATGATGGATGCAGGGCCAAAAGTCGGAGATCGCGCACCGCAATTCCAGTTGCCAACGTTAAGCGGCGGCATGGTGACGATCAGCGCCGCCGGGGCCACGCAAAACAGCTTGTTGTTTTTCTTGTCGCCGGATTGCCCGATTTGCAAAAAGCTGATCCCAATTCTGAAATCATTGCAAAAGGCGGAAGCCGGCAATCTGCATCTGATTTTCGCCAGCGATGGCGAGGCACCATTTCATCAAAGCTTTCGCGAACGGGTGAAGATCGAAGCCTATGATTACGTACTGTCCCAGGATCTTGGCATGGCTTTTCGCGTTAGCAAATTGCCCTACGCCTGTTTGATCGA
>JAJZHU010000126.1 GCA_021798375.1 Pseudomonadota bacterium
AACCGCGGTCACAACGTCGGTGAGATTGCCCTGACCCGCTATTGCCTGCATCGACTTGCTTTCGGCGTCTTGGCCTGTGTTCACCACATCTTGCATGGCACGCTGCATCACCGAACCAAAATTGCCTAGGCCGGCACCGCCGCCTTCACCATCGCTGGTGCGTTGATAGGCGCTGAGTGCGCTTGGCGGGCGAACCACCAGGGTGGAAATTGGATCGCTCATTTCAGCATCCCGACGGTGCGGGTTAACATCGAACGTGTCGCTTCCATCGCATTGAGGTTGGCGCTGTAGCTGCGTTCGGCTTCTTTCATATCCATCGCTTCGACAAAGCTGTTGACATTGGGCAATTTGACATAGCCCTGCGCATCGGCCGCCGGATTGGACGGATCATAGTGAGTTTGAAAATCCGTGGGATCGGCGCCGATCTGCTTGACGGTGACGGTGGACACACCCAATGTCTGATCCATCGTATTTTGAAAGCTGATGGTCTTGCGGCGATAAGGATCACTACCCGGCGTGCTGCCCGTGGTGTTTTGATTGGCAAGGTTTTCGGCGATCACCTGCAAACGTTCTGTCTGCGCATCCATGCCACGGGCCGAGATCGTCATGGCGGTTGAAAGATCCATGGGTTTTCTCCTTTATTGATCTGCTATTTTCCAAGCGCCGTCATGAAAAATCCCATGTATTTGGTATAGAGATTTTCCACCAGCGACTGCGTATCCGAGGTAGTGGCGACCTTGGCCAATTGATCGGTAACGGATACCGCATTGCCATCCATCGCCACTTCGGGGGTGAGAGCGGCCTTTATTGATAGAGCACTGTCGTCGGTACCTGCCAAATGCGCGGGATCCGTGCGTGCGGGGGCCAGCACCGATTGCAACTGTGCCGCAAACGGCGTGATATCGCGCGGCTTGTATCCGGGTGTATCGGCATTGGCGATATTCTGCGCCAATACTTGTTGCCGGCGATCCACCCATGCCATGCGCGCCTGGGCCAAATCAAATAAACCAATGCCACCATTCGCCATTCGTTGCCCACACCACCTTGAAGAAGCCAACTGAAGACACCGATCCCGGCAATAGATGCCGGGCAGACGCGCCCTCGGCTAGGCAGATTGCGCCCTGACCCGTTTCCAAATGGTTAATCGGCAGAGGCAAAATCTCACGCGTGTCACGGGGGTTTAGAAAGAGTTTGTTGATGGTTTGGTCCGATGCTGTGGGCATGGATGATGGGATTTTCCTTGGTGGATTTGATGCGGCCGACCGAGCGCGCCTGGAGAAACTGCACGGCGTGGCGGTTGGCATCGTCCGTGTGTTAAATCTGGCTTTGGCGCTGACGCAATCCGGGCGCCTGGTCGATCTGAGTGGAATCGATCGCCAAGTGGGAATCTTATGCGCCCAATCATTGGATTTGCCGCCCGCGCTGGGCCGCGAAATGGTGCCGTGCCTGCAATCGCAAATCGCCGTCATCGATCAACTCTTCGCGGCGATCAGACCTTCATGATTTTCAACCAAGGAGGCGGAAAAATTCCGCGCCATGCCCCATTCAAACCTATATTCCCTGTTCAGCTCTTCCCTCGCCCTGACCGCCGTATTGGGTTTGATCCTGCTTGCGGCGCGCCTGTTCCGGGTCACCAATCTTGGCAATAAAACCAATCAGCGTCTGGCCCTGCTCACATCCGTCGCACTTGATACGAAACGCCGTCTGATATTGGTGCGTGCCGATAATCGTGAATTCCTGCTGCTGACCGGTGGCGGCAACGATGTCTGTGTGGCGGAAATAAAGGAGCGCGCATCATGAGATCGCGCCTTTTATTGGTTCTTGCTTTGCTAATGATGGTTGCGATTCCGGCACATGCGCAATCGATCAGCGTCGATCTTGGCCAGATGAGTCAAAATGGCGCCACCAGCAAATTGGTGCAGCTTATTGCCGCGATGACTGTTTTGTCGTTGGCGCCCAGTCTGCTGATAATGATCACCGCTTTTACCCGCATTGTTATTGTGCTGTCGTTGTTGCGCGGCGCCATTGGGGCGCAGGGCACACCGCCCAACATGGTGATGATCGGGCTGGCGTTGTTTCTTACATTCTTTGTGATGGAACCAACCTTGAACGACGCCTGGACCAATGGCCTGTTGCCGTTAAGCCAGGGGAAAATATCCGATCTGGATGGCTTCGCGCGGGCAGCCCTGCCGTTTCACCGCTTTATGACGGCGAATTTGCACAATGCGGATCTGGATCTGTTTTTGAAACTCGGCCACGTCGCACCCCCTGCCACGCCCGACGACACGCCGTGGCGTATCCTGGTGCCGAGCTTTGTGGTCGGTGAACTGCGCCGGGCGTTCGAGATGGGATTTTTACTATATCTGCCATTTTTGGTGATCGACATGGTGGTCGCCAGCATCTTGATGTCGCTGGGCATGATGATGCTGCCGCCGGCCACGGTCTCGTTGCCGTTTAAATTGATCTTTTTTGTGATGATCGATGGTTGGCGGCTGGTTGCCGGAAGTCTGGTGCAAAGTTTCAGCAATTGAATGGTTTGGCGGCATCGCCGCCGCCAAACAAGGAACAGATCGGGGAAATTTACTGAACCCGCAATTCCCCCGAAAGAACGCTGCTTTTGGCATTTTCCAACACCCGCAGAATTCCCTCGTCATCCATATTTTGCGTGAGCAATCCCAAGGCGCCGCCCAGCAGCGCCGAGGCGACCAACGCAACGTCGATGTCCTTGCCCACCAGAAATTCGATCGCCTTGTCGATCACCGCGCCGGCATAAGAAAGAGCTTCGACCTGCTCTTCTTCACAGTTGTTACCACAATTCTCGCCCATTTCAGTCTCCTTCGCTCGGCGCGATCGCTTCCGCCTGCTCTTGTTGCTGTACTTCCCACATGCGGGCGTACAAACCATCCTGCGCCAACAACTCGTAATGGTCGCCGCGTTCGACAATTTTTCCATCGTTCAGCACAATGATCTCGTCGGCATCCACCACGGTGGAAAGCCGGTGTGCAATCACCAAAGTGGTGCGCGATGCGGCCACTTCACGCAGTGCCGTCTGAATTTCCTGCTCGGTGCGCGTATCCAGTGCGCTGGTGGCTTCATCGAGAATCAGAATGCGCGGATTTTTCAAAATCGTCCGCGCAATCGCCACACGCTGTTTCTCGCCGCCGGATAATTTCAGGCCACGTTCGCCGACTTTGGTTTTATAACCATCCGGCAAACGTAACACGAAATCATGCACCTGCGCTGCCTTGGCGGCTTCCTCGATTTCAGCTTGGGTCGCGCCAGGACGGCCATAGGCGATGTTGTATCCGATTGTGTTATTGAATAAAACGGTATCTTGCGGCACCACGCCGATCGCTTGACGCACGCTATCCTGGGTAAGATCGCGGATATCCTCGCCGTCGATGCGAATTGCGCCTTCATTGACATCGTAGAAACGAAACATCAGACGCGAGATGGTCGATTTTCCCGCCCCCGTCGGCCCGACAATGGCGAGTTTCTTGCCGACTGGAACGTAAAAACTGATTCCCTTTAGAATTTCGCGGTCGGGACGATAGCCAAAATGCACATTATCAAATGTGACCGATGCGGCATCATGCACACTTTTGCGCGGCGGAACCTGTTTGGCATGCGGACGATCCGCGACTTCTTGCGGCACCATCAGCAAGCGGAACATCTGTTCCATATCGATCAGGCCCTGATTGATCTGGGCATAGACAAAGCCGATGAAGCTCAGCGGCTGATAGAGCTGCGTGAGATACATCGTAAGCGCCACGAAAGCGCCGACCGTGAGCGTGTGCGCCACCACAGCGTGCGCCGACAGCCACATCACCAGCGTCAGCGCGCTGACAATGATCGCCGCCTGTCCGATGTTAAGCCCATTGAGCGAAACGGCTGCCTGCACCGCGGCCTTTTCATAACGCGCCTGGGATTCATCAAAGCGCCGGGTTTCGTGGCGCTCGTTATTGAAATATTTGACGGTCTCGTAATTGAGCAGACTGTCCACCGCACGATTGCTCGATTCAGAGTCCATCTCGTTCATTTCCCGGCGGAAGCGAACCCGCCAGTTGGTATAAACAAAAGTGAACACCACATAAAAAATCACGGCGCCCACGATCACCGTCGCGTAAATCCAGCCGTATTTACGACCCACCGTCGCACCCGCCAGCACCAGCGCCAGCACGGTCGGTATCACGTTAAACGTGACCATGCGCAACACCATCTGAATGCCCTGCACCCCGCGATCGATGGCACGCGACAAACCGCCGGTCTGACGATCGAGATGGAACCGAAGCGACAGGCTGTGCATATGCACAAAGGTCTCGACCGCAACCTTGCGCACCGCGCGTTGCTGCACCGCCGAGAACAGCGCATCGCGCAATTCGGCGAAAGCGGCCGCCGACAGTCGCAAAATACCAAAAGCCGCAATGAGCGCCGCGGGTACCCCCAACTGATGGGCCGGACCGGTCTTGGCGCCGAACCAATCCACCACCCGCCCCATCACCAGCGGTACCATGTTGAGCGTAGCCACGGAGGCAACCATGAAGATCAGCGAGCCCACCATCGACAGCCGCGCCCACAGCATACCCCTGGGCCATAAATAAGGCAGCAGGGACCTGATGGTCTGAAGCGCGGTGCGCCCCTGCCCTGGAAGACTGTAATTGGGAGTGCCGGAGAGAGGAGGATGTGGTCGCATGGCGCAGGATGTGGCATGTCAGAGAGAATTTTAAAAGGACGCGATGATGAAACTTGTCCAGTTTCTTCACCATTTCAATGCTTGTAATACGGCGACCCTGCCCGGAGCCCGCCGTTTGGTGCGATTCCGGGGCGATTTGGTGGGGTATGTCGCCCCCGCTACCCTGATGGCACTTGGCCTGCCGGATCAGAACCTGGACGTGCCGGATCAGGAAACCTTCGATCGTTATGCCCGGATTCTGTGCCAAGGCGGCGCGCATCGCTTTCGCGACGAAGCGTTCGACGTGCGCAACGAGGCGGGTGCGGTGGTGGCTACACTCGATCGTGGCGCCCTGCCCTTGTTCGGCATTCAGGCCATGGGGGTGCATATGAATGGCCTGGTGCGCGGCGCGAACGGGTGGAGTCTGTGGATCGGCAAGCGCAACCCCAACAAGCTGTTGGACCCCGGCAAACTGGATCACCTGGTGGCCGGAGGCGTGCCGGCGGGCATGGATCCGGACGCGGCGCTGATCAAAGAGGCCGCCGAAGAAGCCGGGATTCCCGGCGAATTGGCGGCCCAGGCACGGCGTGTGGGCGAGATTCGTTATAATATGGAGCGCCCCGAGGGTCTGCGCCGCGATGTGCTGATCTGCTACGATCTGCTGCTGCCGGGTGATTTCATTCCCGTGCCGGTGGACGGCGAAGTGATCGGATTCGAGCTGTGGCCGATCGCCCGGGTGATCGAGACAGTGCGCGATACCGATCAGTTCAAGTTCAATGTTAATTTGGTGTTGGTGGATTTGTTTGTGCGATTGGGGTTGGTGGAGCGGAACTAATCGGGTCGCCGTTTTATTTGAAACCCCGTTCCGCGCGGCTGAAATTGCTGAAATGTCCTTCCTTGGCCGCCTGCGCGCGGCCGGAGCGGATGATACCGGCCGATTTTCCATCCGGCGCGGGGCAAGACAACAGCCGTTGCAATTCCTGGCCATGGCAATCCGAACAGGTCGGCTTGGCGTCGTAAGCGACCAGCAATTCTTCGGTAGCGCCGCACGAAGGGCAAGAAAAATAATAGAGTGGCATTGTCGGATTCCGGCCAAAATACACATCGAGACAATCCAAGCACAAAACGCGCCAAGATAAATTCCGGTGTGAAATTGCGAAAATTGACCCAATCGCGACGTGTCGCAATCATGACAAATTGTCGGTATCCTGTATAATTTCCGTTGTAAATAAATCTGTTAAAAACTGGCACGGCAATTGCGCATAGTCCTTGGCAAAACGAAGCGGGGGCTTTTCATAATCCACCTTACCAATGGCGCGCGTAATGCAGTGAAAACTGCAATGGCTGGATCTGAAACAAGACGATGGGGACTGCGAATTGATCGATGTCGATGGGGGTCCAGGTGTTGGTGAAACTATCGGGGGCTTGCATCGGCTGTCAGATGTCACGCGTGACACTCATCGGCGTGCAGGAACGGCTGGTCGAGAAAATTGGCCAGTTCATACGCGTTATTCCGGCTCCATCCGCGCCTTAAGGGAACAATATCATGCGAGCAGTTTACCTTGACAATAATGCAACGATGCTGCCCTTCTTCACCGCGCAATTCGGCTTGACGCGGGAATTTTGCAGCGTGTGGCGCATTGCTTTGTTACCGGTGACGTTGAACACTGCCTGTCTAACACCGCCGCGTTCCGGCCCGCCTACACCTGAACCTGCCTATCAACGTAAAGGAGTCACCCCATGTCAGAACGGCAAGCTTTAAGGCTGAGTTGTTGCCGTTTAAAGGACTGAATGGAACATGGGCGAAGCCGCCCCAGGATTCGGGAGATTTCCTTATTTACTTCAAGGGAAATTCCTCGTGTCATTTTTTCAATTATAGCCGTATTTCGCGATAATCGCCTGGGCTTCGGGCCTTTTTAAATAATCCATAAATTCCTTCGCCACCCTGTTGCCGGCGCCTTGCTTTATTAATACTGCCTGCTGTGTGATTGGAGCATGATCAGCATCAGGCACTTTCCATTCCGAACCCTCGTGTTTGCCAATAACCTGCGAGAGCGCCACAAACCCGAGATCGGCGTTGCCGGATTTGATAAATTGATAAACCTGTGCGATCGATTTTCCCTGGACAATCTTGGGTGAAATCGCGGCCCATAACCCCTTGTTCTTGAGAAATTGAACTGCCGCCAGGCCATAAGGCGCCGCACCCGGATCCGCAATCGCCACATGAGTAAAAGTGCCGCGCGCCAGAATTTTACCTTGTTCATCCACCAAATTCGGATTCTCGCTCCATAGCACCAAATGTCCGGTAGCGTAGGTGAAACGGGAATTCGGCACGGTCAACCCCGCTTGTTCGGCCTTTTTTGCATGATCGACGTCAGCCGACAGAAATACATTATATGGTGCGCCATTGCTGATCTCGGTGACGAACTGCCCGGATGCGCCGAAACTGAGTGTAACCGTGTCTCCTGTGGAAGCTTTGAATAAAGCGGCAAT
>JAJZHU010000127.1 GCA_021798375.1 Pseudomonadota bacterium
GTGGGTGACAGGACCCACCCTACAAGTGAGGTGACAGGACCCACCATACAAGTGAGTTGATTAATCCTTGTCGAACGGGTTTTCGTGGCCGCGGAATTCCAGGCGGATCGGCACGCCGGGCATGTCGAATTCTTCGCGCAGGCTGTTGACCAGATAGCGTTTGTAGTCCTCGGGGGTTTGGTCGGCGCGGGTGCCGAACACCACGAAAGTGGGCGGGCGGGCTTTGGCTTGGGTGATATAGCGCAGTTTCAGGCGGCGGCCTTCGACCAGCGGAGCCTGGTGGCGTTCCAGGGCGCGCTCGAACCAGCGGTTCAGTGCGCTGGTGCCGATGCGTTTGTTCCATATTTTATGGGTGGCGCGAACGGCGGGCAGCAGGCGTTGGATGCTCGATCCGGTGATGGCCGAGAAGCTGATCAGTTTGATGCCTCTCATCTGGGCCAGACTGGCTTCGAGCCGCATGTTGGTGAGGCGCAGGCTGGCGGCGCGGTCTTCCACCGCGTCCCATTTGTTCAGCGCGATCACCAGGCCGCGGCCCTCGCGTTCGACCAGCCGGGCCAGCGCCAGATCCTGATCGCTGATGCCTTCCAGCGCATCGATCAGCAACACCACGATTTCGGCCATCTTCAGGGCCTCGATCGATGAGTGGGTGGACATTTTCTCCAGGTCTTCCTCGATGCGGGCGCGGCGGCGCAATCCTGCGGTATCAACCAGATTGATCTCGCCGAATTCGTCGCGGATGCGCACGGTGACCGAATCGCGGGTCAGGCCCGGTTCCGGCCCGGTGAGCATGCGTTCCTCGCCCAGCAGGCGGTTGAGCAGGGTGGATTTGCCGGCGTTGGGGCGGCCGATGATGGCGAGTTGCAGCGGGCGCACGGGGCCGGCGCCGATTTCCTCGCCGTTTTCGTCCAATTCGATTTCGAGCACGGGCTCGGGCTCGTCGGTCTCGGCCAGTTTGGGCAGGCGGTCGAAGATTTCCGAGATCAGATCCGACAGACCTTCGCCGTGCTCGGCGGAAATCGGCGTGGGTTCGCCCAGGCCCAGGGAGTAGGCTTCCATCGAGGCAGCTGTACCGCCGCGGCCCTCGGCCTTGTTGACGACCAGCAGCACCGGGCGGCCTTGTTTGCGCAGCCAGGCGGCGAAGTGATTGTCGGTGGGGGTCAGCCCCGCTTTGGCATCGACCACGAACAGCACCAGATCGGCGCGGGTGATGGCGTGGCTGGACGAGGCGCGCATGCGCCCATAGAGCGAATCCGGCGGTGCTTCTTCCAGCCCCGCCGTATCGACCAGCATCACGCGGCGTTCATAGATATCGCATTCCACTTCCTTGCGGTCGCGGGTGACGCCGGGCGTATCGGCGACGATGGCGATGCGTTTTCTGGCCAACCGGTTGAACAGCGTGGATTTTCCCACGTTGGGCCGGCCGGCGATAACGATCAGAGGCAACATTGAAGGACTCAGGCGAACGCCGCGATGGCGCCGCTTTCAAAGACGACATAAAACACCCCGTCGGCGACTACCGGCGGCAACGCGAACGATTCGCTCAGCTTGTAGGTTAGATCGATTTTGCCATTGGCAGGATCGATCACCAACATATGGCCGTTATCGCCGGCCAGCCACAATTTATTATTCACCAGCATCGGTCCGTACCAAACAATCGGGCCTTTTTGCTTTTGGAGGTTCTTGAATTGCGGAATCGGGACGACCCACAAAGCCGCGCCTTCGTCGCGCGACAGCGCCAGCAGATGTCCGTCGGCATAGACGAATATCACCCCGCCGGCCATGCAGGGCATTTGAAAGCCGCCGATGTCGCGGTCCCAGGCGCGGCGGCCCGATTTGATATCGACCGACAGCATCAGGTTGTCCAGGCCCAGGGCAAACACCTTGCCGTCGGAGATGATGGTCGGCGAGGGTACGGCGGCGATGTCGGAGGCCACCAGCAGGCTGCGCGAGGTGGAAAGGCTGTCGGTCCATATTTCGGTGCCGGTTTGCTTGTCCAGCGCGACCAATTGACCGGAACTGAAGGCCGCCGTGACGAAATCGCCTTCTACCGCCGGGGCGGCTTCGGCAAGCGCCGCGGTGCTGGCCGATCGGCCTTGATAGCTCCAGATCAAACTGCCGTTTTTGGCGGAAAGGGCCAGCAAGCGGGCGTCGATGGTGATCAGATATAATACGCCGTCGACAATTGTGGCATTGCTGCGCGCCGGGGCGCCAAGTGGAGTGCGCCAAATTTGCTTGGCGGTGGCGGGATCGAGCGCGAACAGATCACCATAGCCGGTGGATATGAACAGGGTCTGGCCGTCGGAGGACAGGCCGCCGCCGACGTTGGTGCTGTCGCTGTCGTCCGGGGCGGGGTCGAAGCGCCACTTCTGATCGCCGTCCTTGATGGTGAAGGCCCGCACCACCGCGTCGGCGTCCATGGTGAATACGCGGCCGCCGAACACCAACGGTTGTACCACCAGCTTGCGGCGATAGCCGTCGCCGAGGCCGAGGTCGGATTGCCATTGCTTTTTGAAGTTGGCGGGGCCGATCAAGGATCCCAGCACGTGATCGGCGCTGTTGCCGGGTTGCAGCCATTCTGCGTTGGCCACGGGGTGCGGAAGGGAAAAGCTGGTGCCGGGGGTGGCGTCCACCGCCAGGCCATTGTGCACCGGCAGCACGTCTTCGCGCACGCCGGGCAAATGCTTGTCGGCGGTGGAGAACAGCTCGGTGATTTTTTCACAGCTGGCCAGTCCCAGGGGCAGCAGCAACAACGCTGTGCGGCGGCTTAGTTTCAATCGTTTTTCGGTCATCAAATCTCTCCGTCAGCCGCCGATGCTAGAAAGCAGCCCCGCCGCCCGGCTACGCGCGCCTTGTGGCGCCGTGTTGTCGGATTGCAAAGCCTGCAAACGTTGCCGCGCCTGTGCGGTTTGGCCTTGGCGCAGCAAAATCAGCGCCATTTGTTCGCTGGCCAACCCATGCCACATATTGTTCACCGACAACAGCGGTTGCAGACGGGCGGTGAGCAATGAGACGTCGCCATGGTCAGTTTGATGCGAAATCCACATCAGCGTGGCGAGGTCACGTATGGCCTGGGGAGTGTTGGCCTCTTTCGACACCAGATCCCACAGCGCCAAAGCGCCGGTGTGATCGCCGCCAGCGAATTTCAGCGTCGCCTCGTCCATCCGGGCGAGTGGCGTGTAACCGGAATGGCCTTGCTTTTCAACATTCTGAAACGCGGCTTCGGCCGCGGTGCGCGATGCATCGTCGGTGACGGCGGCGGCCTGGGTGGTGGCGGCCAAAAACAGGCTGGAAACACGCCGATCTTCGGCCTGGGCGCGGCTTTGGTAATATTGCCAGCCGGCAACGCCCGCCAATGCCAACAGGCAGGCTCCCGCCAAAACACCGCCGTAGCGGGTGAACAGAGCGCGCGCCCGGTCGGCGCGGAGATCTTCAGAAACTTCGTCGAAAATATCGACCACGCGAACCATCCTCTTTGGGCCCAAAATTTGGGTCTTGCGGCGGCGGACCATAGCGGTGGACTAGCTTACTCGCAACAGGCTCGCCCCATGCTGTTTCAACCAGGTCTGCGCCGCGGCGTTGTGGGGGGTGAGCTTGCCCACCAAAGCCCAGAATTGCGGCGAATGATCCATGTGGCGCAGGTGCGCCACTTCGTGCGCCACCACATAATCCTGCACGAAGTGCGGCGCCATCACCAATCGCCAATTTACCATCACCACCCCGTCGGCGGTGCAACTGCCCCAGCGGCTGCGGGTGTCCTTTACCGCCACCCGTGAGGGCTTTTTGTCGATCTGGGCGGCTTTTTCCCAAATCATGGCGGCAAAGCCGCGTTTGGCTTCGGCGCGCAGTAAATCCAACACCCGGCGCGCGAGGAAATTGGCCTCGCCGGCCACTTCGATCGTGCCCTCGCGCAGCCAGGCGCCGCCACGGCCGCCGGGCACATGACGCACCGGATGCGCCACACCGCCGATCATCACCGCCGCGCCATCGACCAGAGCCACGGTTTGCGGCAATGCCCGCAGCCGTTCGGCCACCCACGCGGATTGATCGCGCAATAATGCGAGCCCGGCCGATTTGGCGGCGCGCAAGGGCAGGGTGATCACCACGCCGCCGGCCCTGGGGTCGATCCGCAGACTGATCATGCGCGCGGTACGGCTGCGCCGCCATGTTACGGGCGTCGCGCCATGCGGCAGTTGCAGGATTTCAGCGGAATCGGACACAGCGCAAGCCTAGAGGCTTGCGCGGCGGGGGACAAAGTTTTTTGCGGCCCTTTGCGTAACAAAGGCCGCAAAAACTTTGCGTGTGTGATGCGAAGCCGATCAGCCCAGGCCGGAGAAGGTCATCCCGGTGTTGACATCGACATAGATCAGTTCGTTTTTCACCGACGCCACGCCGGGGACATTTTCCACCAGCACGATGACGGCGCGTTCCTCGCGCGGGTCGGACACCACGCCGGAAACGGTGATCACGCCGGCCTTGGCGGACACGGCGAGGCCGGGCGGCACCCAGGCTTGGGCGCGCAAGGCGTGCAGCACGGCGGTTTCCAGATCGCGATCGCTGGCGGCGACGACTTCATCGTCGGGTGCGAGCAACGGTTCCAGCGCCCGCAGCAGATCGGCGCGGCTGATAATCCCCACCGGCTTGCCGTGATCGAGCACCGGCAAACGGCGCACCTTGTGTTTTTCCATCGATGCGACAATTTCATCGAGCGTGGCGCGCAGCGTTACCGCCACCACCGGCGTGTGCATCAGATCGGACACCTGACGCGCATGGGTGCGCAGATAATCGCCCGCCTCACGCGCGGGGCCGCGCAAAAAAGCGATCAGTTTGGAATGATGCGGTTCGGTGCCGATTTCGGCGCGGCGCAACACGTCGGCTTCGGTGAGCATTCCCACCATCTTGCCGTCCTTGTCCACCACCACCAAGCCGCTGATGCGGCGTGCGACCATCAGCCGCACCGCATCGTGAATGGAAGCATCCTGCGTGATCGAGACAACCGCCGGATGCATGATATCGCGAGCCAACATGATTTTTTTCCCTATCTGGACTGATGCCATCTTAGGCGCCTGCGTTTGTCGCGGCGTTGACGCGCATCAAAATGCCGCGTCGCCCGCGCGCATTAAAGCCCAGATCGGGAAGTTTATCAATGAGACCAGTTTTCGGTGCGGCCGAAGCGGAAATTATCCGCATAAACCTTGGGTTGAATCGGCTTTTCGGCGACCGGGAGTTCGAGATCGAACGCGATGTTGTTGCGTTCGGCATAGGCGATTGCCTCGGCCTGGGATTCAAAGCGAAGACGCAATTGGCCGCGCGTGTTGCTGCCGGCGGCGCCTGCTTGCGGCGGGAAGGTGAGTCCCCACTCTTCGGCGCCGGCCGCGCCGGATTGCATTGCATTCTTGGCTCGTTGGAAGATACGGGCTCGCATCAAAGCATCTCTCCGTTACCAAAATCCGTCATGAAGATTGGAATCTGCCGTCAAACTGGTCGGGGTGGCCGGATTCGAACCGACGACCTCATGTACCCAAAACACGCGCGCTACCAGACTGCGCCACACCCCGAGGTCGCGGAAGCTAGGTGCGTTGCATCATTTGAGCAAGCCCAGAAGCGACACGTCCGCCCAATCTTGGTCGATTATTTTATATTGCTGAAAATGCGCTGCTGCACCTTGTCGCCCACGCGGATATCCAGCGCCTCGGCGATGCCGGCCTGGAGTTCGAGCGTGGCGCGCACAGGTACGCCGCTGGAGATTATCGCCAGCGACCGCGGCACGGCGTCTTCGGTGACGGCGGCCACGCTGCCATCGGCGGCGATGAATACCATATCGAGCGGAATCAACGTGTTCTTCATCCACATCGAGGAGATTTGCGGCACCCCCGAGTCGAACAACATGCCCTGATCGGCGGCCAGGCTGGTGCGCCACATCAGGCCGATTTCCTGCTGCTCGGGCGTAATCGCCATTTCAACGTGGAACAGATGTGGTTTGCCGTCGTGGGTGACGATCACCAGATCTTCCTTGGGGAGGGTCGGTTGGGGTTTGCTGAGGTCCGTCGCATGAACCGCAAACACGGCGCCGGAGGCGAGCAAGGCCAGGATCAAAAATTTTTTCAAAATCGACTCCGTTTTGGACAGTGGCGCCGATTTATACAGCAAGCGTCTGTTGGTGCTAGAGGGGCGTTTCGCCGGCCCAGTAATCCGCCATGATCTGCTTGGCCCAGTCGGGTTCCTTGCATGTTCCGCGCGGCGCATAGCCGGACCAGACCGGCTTGATGTCCAGAATCGGCGTGCCGTCCACCATATCCAGTCCTTCGACGTTAATGGCGAGGGGTTCGACGGACAAAATGCGGCAGACCGAAACGCCGATGCGGTTGGGGCGCATCCGGCCATGCTGGGCCAGGATCCCCACGCGCGGCCAATCGGTGCGGCCGCGCGGATGGCGCGCACCGCGTTCGACGGGCTCGTCGGCTTCCAGGTGAAAATAGGTGATCACCTCGATGTGGGACAATTGGTCCAGGCCGATCAGTGAATCAGCGGTGATCCGGGCGGGGTCGAGTTCGAGGCGGCAGCGGTTGTTGCCCCAGCGATCCTTGCGGGCCTCTGTTCTGCCGCCGCGGACAAAGCCGATCGGGGTGAAGGATATTTCCATTGGGATGCTGCCTTGGAGCTTAGAGCACAATCATATACGTGCGACGAACGTGCTCTAGCTTTTTGTTTTTACGCATGATTCACGCCTACGTGTTATTCAACCTGCGGCGATCATGCTCTAGCTTTTTGTTTTTACGCATGATTCACGCCTACGTGTTATTCAACCTGCGGCGATCATGCTCTAGGGTGTGTTGATATTCACGCTAGGCTGGCCTGCAAAGCCTGACGTGAATCTCAACGCACCCTAGCACGATTGGATCAGGAGGCGGCCCCCTGCTTTTCGCGGTCCATCATAGCTTGCAGCAGCGCGCGGCCCTTCACAAGCGCCACGTCGCCCTTGGTGAGAAGGTCTTGGCGATGCTCGTTTTTCTGCAAGATGCGCTCGATTTCCTCGGTGGCGAAGATATCCTCCTCGATGATCTCGCGGCT
>JAJZHU010000128.1 GCA_021798375.1 Pseudomonadota bacterium
GTTCGGACGACCATCATCGTCCATCAGCCAGACCCACTGTGCTCCCATGCCCAGGGCATGGATGATGCCGCAGGCAAAGCCTCCTGCCCCGCCAAGATTGCGTTCGCTGTATAGAATAGTGATGCCGTCAACGTTTCGAAACTCATCGCAGACCGAGCGGTTGGAGCTAGAGTCTATCATTAGGAGCGACAGCCGAACCGGCGCGATCTGCGAACGAACCGCCGCAACCATGGATTGCAATTGACGCGGGCGGTCGCGAGAAATAATCGCCGCCACCACATGCTCTTGTGGCATCAACGTCTTGGAATCGCCGACCGGGAATCTGCTACTCATCATTGTAAGTCATTGTTAACAGGGCCATCCAGGGGGGAAGATGAAGTCAACGAGATCGTTATCACCATAATTACACGCAATATGTCTTCACCGCCAAGCACCTTTTGCCGCGAAATGGGGCATGCTACCAATTCGGGCATTTGGTTGCTGTTGGACCAAGCGAAGTGGCCAAAATCATTGGGATATTGCAGCGGCCTGAATGGGTTATACCCTGTTTTGATCATGCCGCCGATCCGAGGCCCGACCAGCGCACCCCGAATGGGGCGGCCGCGCCGCAATTCACGGAGAGTCTAAATTTTAAAGCCTTCCGGTATTGACATCGACATCCTATTCTTGTCAAGCCAGTAGAAACAATTTGCAGGACAGTTGCGCGCTATGGCCGCCTTATTCACGAGATCGCTGCACGCATCGATAGGCGGTGCACGTAAATATCTTAACACCGAATTTAGCGCGATATTTTCCCTTATAGTTGCTTATGGGCTGCTGATATCCCCGATGCCGATATGGGCGATGTTATTTTATTTGACCGTGCCGATTTTGGTCGTGCATCGTTTGGTGGCCGGATGGCGTATTCCATGGAGAGATCCCTCGATAGCGTTAAGTCTTGCGTTAATCCTATGGTCAACGACCACGCTGATTTGGGGATATGATCCGAGCGGTCAGAATGCGTCTCGCTTATTATGGCTGCTGGATGGCGCCAGCACGTTAATTTTCTTCCTCGCATGGCTTATCGCGGTCGAATCCGCGGACGGGGAAGCAAGTCTTGAATTCGCGCTCGTGCTTGGCGGCGCCGGTAACGCGATATTCGCTATGATAAGACATTTTCTATATCACCCCGCAGACGATCGCATGTGGGGATGGGGGATTTCCGGCCAGCCAGTCCTTGGAAGCGCGATTATGGCGGTCTTATTCATCTTGACACTCGATCGAATATTAGATCGGCGAGGGTCGGTATGGATGCAACTGGTCGCGCTATTTTTATTTGGAATTTTCATGTTGCTGTCGGGCGCGCGTGGCCCGCTGCTCGCTGCCGGAATTTGCACGCTCTATCGCCTCAAAGGTGAGAATGGGCGCGTATGGTTGGGCATCCTTGCCATCGGCCTTGTCACACTCGCCTTTGCGGTCTTTTTGGTGCCTGGCTGGGTTAAGAACACGTTGTCCGGCGCTTTCACACGGGGATCGGATTATCATTTTGCAATTTGGCGCGAAACCATCGTGGAAATTTCCAAGCGACCGTTCTTCGGTTACGGTCCAACGGCGCGACTACCGATCACATTGCCGCAATTGCCACACCCATTTCCTCACAATCTCTATTTATCGCTGGTATTTTATTCCGGAATCGTTGGATTATTCCTGTTCATGGCGATGCTGGTTGGTTTTGTGATCAGGCCGGGGTCTCGCCGCCCGGGACGCATTGCGCTGTGCTTGGTGCCATTGATCGTTGGGCTAACCGATCTTGGTCAAATGATCAAAGGCCCGGCAGCGATGTGGTATATTGTTTGGGTGCCAATTTTATTCTTCATAACCGCCAAGACCGAGCAGAGGTAGATTCTGCCCCAAAGCGCCCGCCACTCACACCTTGAGAATCGTTACCGCACAATTGCCGCCGGCGCCGAGCACATGGGCCAACCCGACCTTGGCACCCTCAACCTGACGTTCCCCGGATTGACTGCGGAGTTGCGATACGATCTCAACCACTTGGCCAAGATGCGATGCGCCAACCGGCTCACCCTTGCTAATCAGTCCTCCGCTCATATTGACCGGATAACGTCCACCGATTTCTGTCTGCCCTTCGTCGATCAGGCGCCCAGCTTCACCCAACGGACAAAGCCCAAGCTGTTCGTAAATTTCCACTTCACAGAACGCATCAGTGTCTTGCACCTCAAAGCAATCAACGTCATCGGCGCCGATACCGGCACGTTCGAATGCCTGGTTGGAAGTAAACTCCGTCGGTCCCATGTTATTGGCGGTTGCACTCAGACTGTCAGCCGGACACCTGAAGTCTGCCGAATATTGCGCCAAAGTCTGGCTGCACGCAGCAATGTTAATATGTTTCCCACCGATGCGCCGCGCACGCTCCTTTGATGCCACAACCACAGCCGCAGCACCATCATTCGCGGCGCAAATTTCAAGCAACCTGATCGGATCCATCACCATCGGAGAACTTAGAATTTCTTCGATCGAAAATGGCTTCCGATACATCGCATTTTCATTGTGTACGCTGTTGCGATGATTCTTATATGCGACTTTGGCGATCTGTAAGTCCGTCGTGCCGAACTCGTACATATGCCGCTTTGCCCGCATCGACCAATAGGCCGGATTCATCGACATGCCCATCTGGATTTGCCATGGGCTATAAATCATCGACGGATCCATAAAGCCACGCGGCATTTTCTCGACGCCGAGCACCAAAGCCAAATCGATTTCTCCCGAATTAATCGCGAGGATCGCTTGTCGCAACGCCGCTCCACCGCTGGCACACGCGGCCTCGATATCGCATATCGGAATCGTTGTGCTACCGAGCCGGCGCAAAATTCTGGCCCCGCTGGTTGCGGGCAAATACATGCGAGAACAATAGGCGCTCTGTATATCCGACCACGCGACGCCGGCATCGTTCAATGCCTGCTTGGCGGCAAAAGCGCCGATTTCCTCGTAGCTTTTGTCTTTAAAGCGGCCGAAAGGGTGAATTCCTGCCCCGACGATAACAACCTCAGGCATATCAATCTCCCTACGCAACGCCCGTAAATTTAAAGGCAATAACCTCATGATGTTCGGCATCGACATGCTGAACGAACGCCCTGAATTGAAGCGGCATGCCGATCTGCACGTCCGAAATCTCGACATCGAGCGGAGACATCACCCGGATGCCGTCAGGCAATTCAACCAGACCGATGCCAAATGGCTTGAACGGATCGGGCCCTTTGTAATCGCCGGGCGGCCGGTTGCGCACAATCGTATAGCTCCACAGCATCCCGCGATCGCTGAGCGAAACGTGTGAAACCTGATCGCCACCGCAGTTGAGACACACCTGATTTTGTCCCAGAGACACCTCGCCACAGGAATGACACCTGGTTCCTGCCAACCGGACGCCATCAAGCCGCCGCAAATCTCCCGCCAGGAGCCCGTCACGAACCGGCACCCGCTGAAATTCAGCCGGATTGTTCTCTACCATGTCCATCGACCCCGATCTCCACGTCGCCATTACCATAATAGCCTAGCATTATAGGCTTTATGGAGTCAATCCGATCCGGCTAGATAGATACAAGCAATTTGATGGGCTGGTTTGGGAAACTGCACGAACTCGATCAAGTTCCCCTCATTGTCACGAATGAAGCCCGCCGCGCGTCCGTTCGCAAGTTCCTTTACCCACACAACGTCAACACCACGCCGCCGCAACTGATCGGTAAATTTTTTGACATCGTGCACCGAAAATGCCGTGTGCTTGTTGCCACAGGTTTTCAGATCGTCATCTGGCGTGTGGCGCGTGGGATCCGCCAGAACCGGGCGGGGAAATTTCAGAAGTTCGATCGTCAAAGGCCCGTTTGACAAACACGCAATTTCAGCCGGGATATGTTCCAGGATGTAACGCCGCTCCAACTGAAAATCGAGCATCTTCTGCCACCAGGCGATCGAGGCATCCATGTCGAAAACGCTGATGCCTGAATGGTGATACCAAAATTCTAATTTATCCATGGTATTTCCTGCGGCTCATACCGCCAGCACGCCGCCATTGATCGGAAAATCGACGCCCGTGACCCAACTGGCCTCGTCCGACGCAAGATAGACCGCACACCAGGCGATATCCTCCGGGCGGCCAAGCCGCTTGATCAACAATCGATCAAGGATCGCGGCGCGCACGCTGCCGTCATCGGTGGCGCCGGCTTTGGCCGTCGCCGCCGTCTGAACCAGCCCGGGGGAGATCGTGTTGGCGCGAATATTCGCCGCACCTCCCTCGACGGCAAGTTGGCGGGTCATGCCCAGAACGGCCGCCTTGCCCGCGCAATGGGCGACCATGCCGAAGCTGCGGCTGCCGCGATAGGCGTTAACAGACGCGAAATTAATGATCGAGCCCGCGCCGCTGGCGACAAGATGCGGCCAGGCGGCTTTGCACGCCAGGAACACCAGATCGACCTCACCGGCCAGCGTTGGCCGCCATTGCTCCTCGAAATCCATCGCCGCCGCCGTTGCCATGTGTGGCGCGATCGCCGCGGCATTCACCAATATATCGATCCGTCCAAAGCGCGCGACCGCCGCGCCGATCAGGCGGGTCACATCGTCCGGCTTGGTCAGATCGCACGGGTGCAGGCTGGCCAGACTATCCGCCCGGCCGGCTGCCGTCGCTTCGGCGATGGTGGCCTCGGCGGCGGCGGAGTCGATATCGCAACCGAACACCGCGGCGCCCTCTTGCATGAACAGCAACGCAATGCCCTTGCCGATGCCCGCCCCGATGCCGGTAACAACCGCTATCTTGCCCGATAGTCGTCCCATTCTTACCTCCTCCAACAAAAAATGATCAGCCCGGTCACGATGCCTCGGGAATGATCGGCAGCAGAAGATGGGACGGATATTCCTCGTTGTGGTATATTTTTGCCACTGTGGTCTTGCTGCTGCAAATATGATAAGGAACATACTCGCAATTATTACCGAATCCCGTGCCGCTGGGCAGATCAAGCGTGGTGATCTCGACGCAAACGCGATGACCGCGGAGGAATTTATTGGCGGTGGCAAGAACCTCGACCTGATATTCATTGATCTCGCCCGGAACAACCTTGCGATTGGCCTCGCGCGTGAGCTTGTGCCACGGCTTCCACGGTTTGGAACGCGTAGGGTCCAATTCACGATAAGATGCCTTCAACCAGCCGCGGGTAATCTCGCGTTCGGGCAGATCTGGCATGTCCCACTCGCCGTCGCGCCCGGTCCGCAGCGATACATCCGGTCCCAGGTCTTTAACAATGACAATCCAGGTCACATCTTCCTGGTCGATCGCGGCAAAAAAGGTCAGCGCGATGGGGCCTGCCACCAACGTGTCTTCGGACAATGGCTCGGTGACATAACGCAGACGCTCGATCTTGCGCGTCTGTGTGGGCGGCATTTGCACGAAACTATCCGGCTCGCGGTAGGCGTCGCGGCCGTTTTCCACAAACGGCTCCGGCCGCAGCCTCTCCCAGCTATGAAGGTAATATTTGGTCCAACAGGTTTCCGGCAGTGGCCAATTATCGCTGGTGCGCCAGCGGTTTTCGCCCATCACCCAGAACTTGACGGGTGGTTCAGCCATGATTCCCGTATCAATTCCCTTCAGCCAATAATCGTACCAGCGAAGCATTTCATCATGCAGCGAATGGAACGGCCGTTCCATATGCGTCAGTCCGGTAAAGATAACTTTCTTCGGCACGTCGATGCCGGCGTACCAATTCTGCGCGCCTTGAAGATGCATCTTATAGGTATAACTGTGCCAACCGGCGCCGGTATAGGCGGGCACTTTGATCAGCTTCATTTTTTCGTCGCTCTCCTCCATGTTCCCATCTTTTTCGAAGGGATCGAGAAGATGATCAAACAGACGATGCTCGATCTGGCCTTTTTGCGTCAATAAATTATACGCCCATGAATACATCCGATAATCGGGATCAGCCATCGCCTGGCGCCACAACTCCTCCTGTTCCGGCGAGAGCGTGCCAGGACGGCCATGGCGGCCGTGAGCAACCGATTGCGCTTCCAGCAGATGCAGCATGACGTGAATGACGCCACCCGGATAACGATCGTGAATCGCGCCATAAGCGGGCATCGCGTCGAAGGGGAAAATGGCCTTCAGATGCGGCGGCTGCAGCATCGCCGCCTGCCATTGACTGGCCGCAAACGCCGACAACCCAACCATGCCCACATTGCCGTCGCACCATGGCTGCGCGGCGATCCATTCGATCAGATCATAAAGATCCATTTTTGCGTCGCCGCCATCTTCGGATTTTCCAAACCCCCGCGGATTGGCGACCACGTGAACATAGCCGCGCGACACAAAGTAACTGCTGTCGCCGCCTTCCGCACCGCCTTGCCACATCGCCGACCAGGCCGGTTGCGGCGGCACAGCCTCGGCCAGTTCCGGTGTTTGCAGCTCTTTGTTATGCCCGGCGATAGCAAGCAAAGCGGGAAATTTGCCGGCCACATCGGGGCGATAACAATCCGCGCACAGACGCACGCCATCGCGCATCGGCACCATCACATCACGTTCCCAGACCAACTTATAGCGGTGATTCACGGGAACATAGTTGGACATTGCTCGCGGCGGTATGTGCTGATTACCATCTGACATTATTCTGTATTTCCTGATTGATCCGGCGCCCATGCGCAAAATGCGGGCGGCCCTCGCTATTCGGGCGCGTGGGGTTTCTGCCCCACATATTTATCCATTCCAACCAACAGACGCGAAAAACGCCAGGCGCCATCGGGATCGTGGCGAAGATCGGCGGTATAGATAATACTTGTGCCGATCGAAAGACCATCATTGGCCACTATTACGACGCCGTAAGCGATGAGCGAGGCATGTGAATCTGTCAGTTGGTTGAAGACGAAATTGGAAATCAAGTGACGCCGCTGCTCGCCCTGCTGCTTCCATGCCGATGCGAAATTCGTGAGCACCGCATCCCGCCCCGCGACGGCCACCAAGGGCTTGTTGCTCCCCTCGACGACCTCAACACGGGCGTCCTCGGTAAAGAGGCTTTTCAAC
>JAJZHU010000129.1 GCA_021798375.1 Pseudomonadota bacterium
AAGGCCGCCGACAGCAAGAAAATCGACTATCCCAAACCCGACGGCGTGCTCACCTTCGATCGCCTGTCGTCGGTGTATATCTCCAACACCAACCACGAAGAATCGCAGCCGATCCACCTGAAATTGCGCGATCCCGGATCGTGGCTGGGCGTCAATTACCAAACCTACGCCTCGCCCGAAAGCCGTTATTGCCCGGCGGGAGTTTATGAAGTGGTGGGCGAGGATACGGGGGCGCCGGCGCTGCAAATCAACTCGCAGAATTGCGTGCATTGCAAGACTTGCGATATTAAGGATCCGGGGCAGAATATTGATTGGTGTACGCCCGAAGGCGGCGGCGGGCCGAATTATCCGGGCGGGATGTAGAAGAAGGGAAGGGACTTCTTTTTGTAAAAAAGAAGCAAAAAACTTTTGGTAATGACCGACCCATCAACGTCAATTGCGAGCCCCTTGGCGAAGCAATCCATCTTTTTTGGTCCAATCAGCCGCCGGGAGCAGAACATGGATTGCTTCGCCCAAGAAACCCAACTGGGGCTCGCATTAACGGTGGAGGGGACGTCTTCACGGTTTTGCGGCTTCACCCGATTTCCCTGCAGCCTGTTGCAGTTGTGGCAGCCATAACGCAAACTGGGGGCGTCACTGATTATCCCAATGATTACAATACTGGGGATAATCGATGCAATAACGTTGCGCACAGACCGTAGAGGATGAGTAGCGCAACGCTTGCCCATCTTTGCTTGCTACGGCACGCCGATCACAGCATATTTATAATATTTAGATAATCATAAATGAGACTCTAAGTGTCTGTCCGGCAATATTGCGAGTCATATGAATCATTTGCGATTTGGTGCGGAATTTAGTTGAATTCATTGAATCGACTGTGATTCTATCTGATCATCGATTCGAGAGGTGCCAGATGTGGACGACCGAAAACCGCCCCCGTTACAACCGAGACCAACTCCGCTACCCGAGCGACCTAACGGACGCAGAGTGGCGGTGTATAGAGAAGTTGATACCTCCAGCGAAGCGAGGTGGTGGGAAACGTAGCGTTGAGATGCGCGAAGTGGTGAGCGGGCTGATGTATGTGCTGAGCACGGGCTGCCAGTGGCGTTACATTCCCAAAGATCTTCCTGCACGCAGCACCGTGAACGATTATTTCTGTCAGTGGAGCTTTGATGGCACGCTGGATCGCATTCATCACGTGCTATACATCCAATGCCGAGAGCAGGCAGATCACGAAGCCAGTCCAACAGCTTGCATCATCGACAGCCAAAGCGTGAAGAGCGCAGAAAAAGGGGGGCTCAAATCGATCCGCCAGGCTTTGATGCGGGCAAAAAGATTAAAGGCAAAAAGCGGCACATTCTTGTCGATTCCCTCGGCTTGCTGATACATGCCCTGATACACCCAGCCGACATTCAAGATCGCGATGGCGGCGTGCTGGTGATGTCGACGATGTTCGGCATGTTTCCTTTCCTGAAAAGGCTCTTTGCCGATGCAGGTTATCAGGGGTCGAAATTTCGGAAAGGGGTTAAAAGGGTTCTGCCCTACCTGTCCGTCGAAATTGTCAAGCGATCTGATAAAGCGGTGGGGTTTGAGGTTCTGCCGAAACGGTGGATTGTCGAACGAACTTTTGCTTGGCTCAATCGTTGTCGACGCCTTGCCAAGGATTGGGAAACTCTGAACCACAACGCACTGGCATTCCTTCGCCTCGCGTCAATTCGACTTATGCTGAGAAAACTTTGTAATTAATGGATAAGTCTCCGGACGGACTCTAAGATCGAAAAAAATTTCTTAGTGATTACGCAATTTTCACGGTGTGTCAGTCGTTTTGAAGGTTAGTTGGAGGATAAGATATTGCGTAACAGCGGAAAGAGCGTGATTTGGTTAATGCGTGGTGTTGTGATGCTATTAACGTCAATTCGTCCGCTGGAGTCGAAGGCGACTGATTATTTTTACAACGCCCTTCACCCAGATATTTCCAGCGACACCAATTTAGTCAGCATCCCATTTGGAAATGACATCTATAAAATTCTCCGCAATTATCTGGTCGGCGTAACGGAACCAAAAGAGCCGGGAGGATATGCGCAATTCACGATTGAGGTTCTTCTTCCTAATTTTGAGCCAAGGAATCAAGCCAATGGGGCTGATTTTAATTCGGCTGGTTTTGGAAACCGCCTTCATGCAGACATTCAATTTGGGCGGAAATATATTTCACCCCAAGATGCACTTCAGGAAATAATGAAATTTGGAGGTGTGTCAAAAGATGATTATTACGTCACCAGATCAGGTTATCGATTCTATAAATTACATCCAAATTCATTTGGTTCAGAATTATATGTTTTAAACTCTCAAAAGGAAAAATTTTTTTTCTGGTGCCATACGGAAAAATACGTTTTATACCCCGGGTGTGAAGTGATGGAAAGCATAGGAAAAAATGTGACAGCGGAGTATTCTTTCGGGCAGAAATATATAGACAGTGCATACGATATTGATAAATCTTTAATAAAATTTTTAGATAAATTCAAGAAATAACAAATGATATAGGAGTTAGGTGTTCCTGCCATGCCAGAATATAGCAAGCGTAGGGCGGGCAACGCCCGCCACATTTACGCCACATGCCTTTGATCGTGCCTTCCCACATCACTATCTTTCACTGCCAATATGGTGTTCCAATGCCGGATTATCGACGCAATCATGTTCTTGCTGGGTGTTATTTTTTTACGGTGAATTTGCGTGATCGCCGGGCAAGCTTGCTGGTTGAGAAAATCGCCCTCCTGCGTGAATGCATTCGAACGCCCGTGATGATCGCGCGCGGCGAACGCGGGGTATGGCAACGCCGTTATTGGGAACATACGATCCGGGATGAGGATGATTATGCCGCGCACATGGATTATGTCCATTTTAACCCGGTGAAACACGGATTGGTAAGCAGCAAGGTGGCCGATTGGCCACATTCAACCTTTCGTCAGGCAGTCACAAAAGGGTTTTATCCGGCACAGTGGGCAGCCGAGGATGGGGTGATGGAAGGGGAGTTCGGAGAATGACCAGGAAAATGGGATGCGCGAAAATAAGGTGGCGGGCGATGCCCGCCCTACGCTTGCTGCGCAATGGCGACATCGTGCATTATTTGCGGCTGGAGGGGGCGGTGACGGAATTGTTCGATGTGGCGGTGATCCCCGAGGTGAGGTGCCCGCGTGGGGTGAGGCCGGAGGCGGGGGAGATGGCGGAGTTGGTGCGGGGGGAGAAGGGTGATGTTTAGAGCAATGATCATTGGAAGAATGTACTGCCTCTTCCGGCGGCATCTGGGGTGGAGAGCCTCATGACCACAAAGCCAATCCAAACAATAATTTTTTGTCTTCTATCGATTTTCATCGGAATCGCAGTCTTAAAATGGTTCGTGATACCTATGTATCACGTTCACGAAGCGGAAGTTCCCTTCGCGGTAACCGTAAAGGGAAGTGTAGCAAGAGTGCATTTTTTTGTTGATAACTTCGGCAAAAATTATTCGTTTGATTTAGAATTCTGTGATCCGGGTTCTACAATAAAGGAAAGTGATAAGTCGAAGAAACTGATTAATACGGTTATGATTGGCAAAAATGGTGATTTTGTGACAACTGGCATTCTCACCCCCGTAAAATTAAAGGTATTTCGTATCGATGGCGCGCAAGTATTGCCCATTCTTGACGGCACATACAATAATCAGTTTCTTTATTCTGGAGGCAATGGCTGTTGGTGGAAACGAATTGCTTTCAAAGGACTCTATCCAGGAGAGTACATAGCAAATGTTTTTGCCCTCAACGACGTGAGTGGACTTGGGGTTTATTCAACAAAATTTGCTGTTCGATGGTCCGAACCCTAAGAGCCTGACCGAAAAATAAGTTGAGTGATATCAGCTTGTTGTGATTCATGGGGTTACGACAACTAACATGAGAACAACGATGTGGACTGATATCACCCGGGCACAGCATGCCCGAGATACGGGGCGTTTGCCAAGTGACCTGACGGATGCTGAGTGGGCCGTGATCGCCCCCCTGCTGCCAGCCCGCACGGCGCGGGGCCGCCCGCCGAAGTGGAGCTTGCGTCAAATCGTCGATGCGATGCTCTACATTCTGCGCGCAGGCCTGCCGTGGCGAATGCTGCCACGCGGCGTCTTTCCACCGATGACGACCGTCCAGCACTATTTCTACCGTTGGCGCGATAGCGGGCTGTGGCAGTCACTGAACCACAATCTGCTGATGGAGGTGCGCGAGGCCGTCGGAAAGGAAGCCTCGCCAACGGCGGGTGTGATTGACTCGCAGAGCGTGAAAACCACGGAAAGCGGCGGAATTTGCGGGTATGACGCGGGCAAAAAGATCAAGGGCCGCAAGCGTCATAGCATCACCGACACCAATGGTTTCCTTGTCGGAGCGGTGATCCATGGCGCGGATGTGCAGGACCGTGACGGCGCGCCTGAGGTGCTCAAAGCTGTCCGACATGCCTTCCCTTGGCTGCGTCATGTGTTCGCTGATGGCGGCTATGCCGGGAAGAAGCTGCGGGCCGCGCTCAAGTCCGCTGGCTCGTGGACCATCGAAATTGTGAAGCGTTCCGATACCGCCAAGGGCTTCGAACTGATCCCGCGCCGCTGGGTCGTTGAACGCACCTTCGCCTGGCTCGGACGAAATCGCCGCCTCGCCAAAGACTTCGAACGAACCATCGAAAGCGCGAATTCATGGCTGTTTATGGCATCCGTCCAGCAAATCACCCGGAGGATCGTAAATATTTGCGCTCAAAAGAATTCTTTATGAGTCAGACTCTCAAGGAACTGGCGGAACAAAGCGATATCGTATTTGCCATGTTGCCCAATGGGCAAATCGTGCAGCAGGTGGTGCTCGGCCCCGATGGGCTCATCCATGGGCTGCGGGCGGGGTCGATCCTTGTCGATACCTCCTCCTCCGAGCCTTGGTTGACCGAGCAAACCGGCAAAGCTCTGTCCGAACAAGGTATTTCAATGATCGATGCGCCGGTTTCCGGTGCGCAGGTTGGTGCGCAGCGCGCCGAGTTGGTGTTCATGGTCGGTGGCGACGAGGCCGTTGTCGCGCGTATCACCCCGATGCTGAACGCGATGGGAAAGCATATTTTTCATCTCGGCGGCCTTGCATCCGGGCATGCGATGAAATGCATCAACAATTGCATTACCGCCATCACCTTCGGCGCCACGGCGGAGGGGTTGATTTCGGGGCAGCGTTATGGGCTGGATCCCGCGGTGATGGTGGATGTGTTGAATGTTTCGACCGGGGGATCATGGATCACCCAGACGCATTTTCATCAAAGAATCTTCAATCGAATGTTCGATGATCCGTTCAAGCTCGAACTGATGTTAAAGGACATTCGCATTTCGAATGAATTGGCGCGCGCAACCGCAAGCCCGGTGCCATATGCGGCGCTGACCGAGCAATTCTGGCGCATGGCGCACCACGAGGCCGGACCAGGCGCCAGCGTCAGCGAGATTGTCCGCTGGCAGGAAAATCTCTCGGGCACCCCGTTGGTTGCCGGTGGGCAGAAAAAACGCAATTCGCCGGTCGATCCGGCTTAGGGCCAAGGGGAGGGCGCGGTGGCGGGCCGACCGCTTCCGGCACGATCGTGGCCAACGAGTTGTGCCCGCCATCCAACCGCGCCACGGCGAGATCGCGGTCATGGTCGATCCGCTCCAACACGATATGATGCGCCGTGCGAACCGGATCTGCCTTGCTTTTGATCCGCCCATGGCTGTGACCCACCGCGATCGTTGAAATGAAGTTGGATCGACCAGGCGCCTTGCCGGTCGCGTGTCGCGGCGGCTGAGATTGACAACATGCACCCATCATGACAATATACTGTCAATGCTGCGGAGTGACACGCATGACCGGAAACAACCAACTGCCGCTGAACGAAGCCGTTACCGCACTGACCCTGGAAGTGTTCCGTTTTAACGGACAACTGCTTGCGGTGGGTGATGAACTCGGCCGCGATCTTGGTTTGTCCAGTGCGCGTTGGCAGGTGCTCTCGGCTGTCGTGGACACACCGCTGTCCGTGGCGCATGTGGCATTCAACCGCGGATTGACGCGCCAATCCGTGCAACGCGTCGCCAATCTCCTGGCCGAGGAGAAATTGATAATTTTCACCGAGAACCCTCGTCACCGGCGGGCGAAATTGGTGACGCTCACCGAATTGGGGCGCGCATCCTTGTCTGCCGTCATCGCCCGGCACACCGACTGGGTCAATAAAGTCGTCGCAGGAATCGATTCAAACATCATCGCGGCTGCGGCCGCAACCATAACCATGCTGCGTCAACGTATTGAAACGGAGGAAAGCAAATGAAACTCATCGGTCTGTCCTGTGGAAGAAAAAACGGCAACAGTGAAATGCTGTTGAAAGAGTCGATGATGGCAGCCCAGGAAGTGGCCGATATCGAGGTGGAAATCATCAGACTGCTCGACTTTGATTTAAATCCCTGCACCGGTTGCGAATCTTGCACCCTGAGCATGATGCAGGGCGGCGACGGCCTGTGCCGCGTGCACAAGGGCAAGGACGATATGTTTATGCTGCGGGACAAATTTGTCGAAGCCGACGGAATGATCATCGCGGCGCCGGTGTTCTGTCTGACCGCTCCCGGTCATTTGAAGGTGATGCACGAACGCTTTCTCGGCTATGGCCCGGAATTCCTTATGTCGGTGTTCGGGAGTTCCAAAATAAAGCCAAAAATCGGTGCCACGATCGCCGTTGGCGGCACCGATTGGACCCATCCCGCATTGCCGCTGATGAACATCCCCTTGTTCATGCTGCAATATTCTGTCGTCGATCAATTATTGGTCAATTGGGTCGCGCGGCCGGGCCATGTGCTGCTCAAGGACGAAGAAATGGCGAAGGCCAGACGGCTGGGCCAGCGCGTCGGTTCGTCGATGGGCAAGCCCGTCGAGGAATTGCGCTATCTGGGCGACGATCCCGGCATTTGCCCGATGTGCCATTCG
>JAJZHU010000130.1 GCA_021798375.1 Pseudomonadota bacterium
GCCCGACCAATTATCCGCGGCAATATCGGGCCGCAAACCCGATGTGTGGGTAAGCAATTGCCGCAGCGTGATGTCTTGCTTGCCGTGCGCACCGAACGCGGGCCAATAAAACGCCACCGGCGCATCCAACTGCAAACGATTCTGTTCCACCAATTGCATCACGGCGATGGTGGTGGCGACCGATTTTGTCAGCGATGCGAGATCGAAAATATCGTTGGGCTGCAAGGCATTATTGCCCGTGCTGCCAAATGCGGCGCGGTAGGTGATCTGGCCACGATGCCCCACCAGCACCACGGCGCCGGGGATGTGCGATTGCGCGATTTCGTCCCGCACCACAGCGGCGATGCGATCGAGCGGGGGCATGGGCGGCACGATGGCGACGGGTTGTTTGTGCACGCAGGCGGAAAGTGTGAAAAGCGCCAGGAAGACAAGGGAAGGGAAGAATCTTCTTTTTTGTAAAAAAGAAGCAAAAAACTTTTGATAATTCAGGGCGAGACGCGCCACCACAGAGCGGCCATCGAGGCCCCAATTAACAAAAGTTGTTTGGTTCCCTTTTTCAAAAAAGAACACTTCCTCCCTCCACCTTCCGCACCGACTATTTCAACCCCGTCTCACTATAATCATTACGCGGATTCCACAACAACCACCCATCCGATCCAAAATCATTCGCCGCCTTGATTTGCGCCGCAACCTCGGGCGCATCGAACTTGCGATGATCAAACGCATAATCCTTGAACGCCTGCAGCCAAGGCCGGAAACGCTTGGGCGAAATATGCATCCGCTCCTGCGCCTTCACCAAAGATGCGTGAACAATCTCATAAGGATGCAACACCGGATCGACATAACCCGGAATGCCGAACTGGAATCCGGAAGGATAAAGCATCGGCGACATATAATCGACGTTCGGCGCAATCACGTCCAACCGCTGACCAATCCCGGTATCGTCCGTATTCCAGCACACATAACCGAAAATATCCGCCGACAGGTAAACATTATAGGGCATCAACGCCGTGCGCGCCCCGCTTAGAAAATGACCGATCGCGGCTATACGCGCCGCCTCATCAACGGGACCGGAAAATTTGAGCCGGCCCGAAAAATCGGGGAAACGCACATAATCGAACTGCACCTCGTCGAAGCCTGCCTTGGCGGCCTCAACGGCAATAGCAATGTTATATTGCTGCACTTCGGGCTGCAACGGATCAGTCCAGGCGAGCTTTTCGCGATCGTGATACAGACTTCCATCCGCCCGCTTGATCGCCAGATCGGGCCGCGCATTGGCCAGGGAGTTGTCCTTGAAAGTAACGATACGCGCGATCAGATAAATATTCTGCTGATGCAGTTCCTTCACCAAAGCCGCCAGATCGCCAATAGTGGTGACCTTGCGGGCTCCATCCTGATTGGCAAGCGCCACCTGGGTGGGATAGGCAACCAAACCCGCATCGCCCTTGATATCGATCACCAACGCATTGGCACCCCCGCCTTTAATCACATCCAGCGCCGCATCACGAAGCACCCTGGATCCCGCGCCATACATGCTAAGATACAATCCCCTGGGCGTAAAACTCTGCAATTTCACCTGATGGTCGGGCGAGGCCAGATCGAAATCCCCTGCGCGATAACCAGGCGCGCGCGCGAAAGCATGACCCGCCGCCGGATCCAGATGAAAATGCCCCGTCGCATCGGCAAGCACCCGCAGGCCGCCCAACACCACAGCCCCATCGGCAATCGGCGCATTACTCGCCGCATCGATCAATTGGCCATCAAACGCCCGGGCCGCGCCACAAAGCCCGATAATCAACAATGCAGTTCGCAAAAAATTATTCATGATCATTCGCCCCCATCCCGCGCCACATCCTGTTCCACCAATGCCGGAAACCCCTTTACATGCGCCCAGCCCGAAATCGGGATACGCGGCACCGCCATTTGATCGGAACCGGGGCGAGCAAAACCGCCCGCAAACGCATAACCCATTACATAACCAGCCTGCTTTGCCTCAGATTCAAGATCAGGATTGTGAATGCCATAAGGCCACGCGATCTGATCGATCCTGACATTCAATTTCTGCTCCAACACCTGCTTGGATCGCAACAATTGCACATCGACAAATTTGCGATAATCGTCCGGCGCAAGCCGCTTGCGCTCGTGATTGAAATTCGGATGCCAATAAGTATGAGACTGTACATCGACCAACCCTGATTTCATCATTTCCCTGATCTGATCCCAGGTTAGCGCATATGACGCACGCGAGATGGCGGACGGATAAATGAACAGCGTCACTTTCACGTGACGGCGCAGAATGATCGGGTAAAGCTGCGTGTAAACGGATTCATGCCCGTCATCCACGGTAATCACCACCGAACGCGCCGCGGGCTGAGGGGCACGGCCATCCAGCCAGGCCGCCACCGATTGCAGCGGAATCACATGGTAATCATGTTGATCCAACCAATCGAGCTGCCCCAGAAAATCCGCGGTGGTAACGGTGGTAAGGGCAAATTTACCCGGATCGAAACGATGATAGACGAGAATCGGCACACCCGGTTCCGCCGCCCGCGAAGAACTGCCAATGATGGAAAAAAACGCAGCAAAAACAACCAATACGCCCAGACGAAAATAATTCACGTTGCCCCTCAGCGCCGATTCGCGTCGGCACGCGCCGGATTATATCATGGCAAAATTGTTGTGGTAAAAGAATCGGCCGCTCGCTTTTTATCCCGGCGCGGCGAATAATGGCACATCATGATTTTGATCCACGGCGCTTGGCATGGGGCTTTCATATGGAACCGGGTAAAAGCCCCCGGCATGACGGCGGCCGAGCTCTCGCCGGCGCCCGGTACCGGGATGGATGCCCATATCGCCGCCATTGGCGCCCTGATCGCGCAAAGCCCCCGCCCGGTATGGCTGGTGGGACATTCCTACGGTGCCGCCGTGGCCCAGCAAGCCGCCGCGCGCTGGCCCGATCGGGTGGCTGGCCTGGCCTGCGTCGACGGATTTCTGCTGCGCCCCGGCCAGGCCGTGATCGATCTGCTGCCACCGCGCATCCGCGCCGACTGGCTGGCGCAATCAGACGGCATGGTGCAACCCTTAAGCATGGAAGTGATGGCGATCGCCCCCGCCGATCGCGATTGGCTGGGGCCACAATTGCATCCGCAACCATTGCAATGCTTCACCGAAAAAGCCGCCGATCTGCCGCCCTATCGGGGGCCGCGCCACTATCTGCGCGCCACCGGCTTCGCATTTCCACCATTCGACCGGATCAAAGCCCGCTGCGCCGCCGATGGTTGGCAAGTGGCGCAAGTGGCAACCGGCCATGATGTCATGCTCGATCAGCCTGAATGGTTGCAAAACTGGCTTTTTAAAATCAACAGTAACACGTGATTTTATACCACCGCCGCATGCGCGGCAAAATGACGCAGCACATATTTCAACTTGGATGAATGCACAAAATCGCCCCGCGCCTGAGCCGCCGCGATATCGTCTTTGATGATCGACCTGATCGCCAACTTCCCCGATGGCAAATGCAACAAATAACAGCCCATTTCCGTGGCAATAATATCCGGCAGATGTTCATGCTCGGCAATCGCGTCGATTTCGGCCGGAGTCAGATCGCTTAAAGCAATGCAGTCCTCGATGGTAAGCATGGCACCCTCTCGACTATTGGTTGAGCTCATGAACGGAAGAATTTTGTTCTGGCGTCTATTCCTCTAACACATACCGCCCCGGCGCATCGGCCAGCGGTGGAAAATTTTTCTCGGCGGCGCCCATGGGCGGCGGCGCAACGCGCGCCGATGAATGGGAACCCAGCCAATCGATCCAACGCGGCCACCACGAACCTTGTTCGATCGGCGTCACCGCCTCCCAGGTATCAGGATCGATATAACGCATCCCGGCGTCGCTGTGATTGATCTGATAAGACCGTCCATGATGACCAGGCTCGCTCACAATACCGGCGTTGTGCCCGCCGGAAGTCAACACAAACTGGATCGACGCTTCGACCAGCAGATGAATTTTATACACCGAATGCCATGGCGCCACGTGATCGGTGCGGGTCGCCACCGCAAAAACCGGCACATCAATATCGGTGAGTGCGATCGGGCGGCCCTCCACACGATAATGGCCGGACGCCAACTGGTTTTCCATAAACAAACGCCGCAGATACTCTGAATGCATGCGATAAGGCATCCGCGTGGCGTCGGCGTTCCAGGCCATCAGATCGCTCATCGGGCTACGCTCGCCTTTCAGATATTGCTGCACCCCTTGCGACCAGATCAGATCGTTCGAGCGCAGCAGTTGAAACGCGCCCGACATTTGTTTTGTATCCAGATATCCCTGTTCCCACATGATATCTTCCAAATAGGAAACCTGACTGCTGTCCAGAAACAATGTCAATTCACCAGCCTCGGTGAAATCCGTTTCCGCCGCCAACAACGTCAGGCTTTGCAAACGATCATCGCCATCGCGCGCCATCGTGCTGGCGGCGATCGAAAGCAACGTACCGCCCAAACAATAGCCGCAAGCGTGAATTTTCTGTTCCGGACAGATCGCGCCTATCACCTTCAACGCCGCCATGATGCCCTGATTGCGATAATCCTCCATGCTCAAATCACGCTGTTCGGCGGTGGGATTGCACCAGGAAATCATGAACACGGTAAAGCCATGTTCCACCAAATACCGCACCAGAGAATTTTCCGGCGAAAGATCAAGAATATAATATTTCATAATCCATGCGGGAACGATAAAAATTGGTTGTGGATGCACGTCTGGCGTTGCCGGCGCATATTGGATCAGCTCGATCAATTCGTTGCGATAAACAACCTTGCCCGGCGTGATCGCCACCTTCTCGCCGACGGCGAAATTCTCGGCGCCAAGAGGCTTTTTTCCTGCCGCCACGCGCTGCCAATCCTCGATCAAATATTGCATGCCGCGTTGCAGGTTGCTGCCCTGCTCGTCGCGCGTCCGCTGCAACACCTCGGGATTGGTAAGCGGGAAATTCGACGGCGAGAACACGTCCAAAATCTGCCGCATCACGAATTCCACGGTGCGTTCATGGCGCGGCGACACCCCGCGCACATCGCTGGTGGCATTGAACCACCATTGTTGCTGCAACAAAAACGCCTGCGAAATCACATTGAAAGGCGCTTGTTTCCAGGCCGGATCGCCAAACCGCCGGTCTTGCGGCAAAGGCTCGATACACGGACCGCAACCCGGATCGGCGGCGGCATGTGACGCATAAATGGCCAGCCGCGTCCATTTGCGCGCCCATTTTTCCATCAAAATCGCCCGCTTTCCCGGCGCATTGGCCAGATGCACGCTCCAATCGACAAACGCCATCATCAGCGCCGCGGGCGAGATCGACTGGGTAAACCGCCCCTGCCAGGCGTGCATCATACGATCGACAATATCCGCACGAGCGGCATCAATGTCGGTATGGGCCAGAACAACTGTATCACGAGACATGCCGGTACCTCGTCGATTTCAACATCGACCGTAAATACAGGCTACGCTTTGGCTTCACAATTAGCGATGACGCAGATCAACAAATTTCGCCATCGTCCCTCACACAACCGGGCGGGGCGCCAATTCGGCCAACAACCGCGCGTGTGATGCCGCGCCATTGTGGAAACAAGCCATCTCGAATTTCTCATTCGGGCTGTGGATCTGATCGTCTTCCAAACCAAACCCCATCAGCAAACTATCCACTCCCACCAGACGCTTCAGGCTTTCCACCACCGGAATCGAGCCGCCGCTGCCCACAAACACGGCATCAACGCCGAACTGCGCCGCCAGAGCACGCTTGGCGGCGATCATCACCGGCTGATCGAACCCCATCGCAAAGGCCGGGCTGGCGCCAAAATTCCGGATGCTGAATTGCACATCGTCCGGCAGACGCGCGGCGATAAATTCCTGCAGTCCCTGCAAAATCTTCTGCGGCTGCTGCCCCGGCACCAAACGAAACGACAATTTCGCATGCGCCTCGGACGCGATCACCGTCTTGGCGCCCTCGCCCATATAGCCGCCCCAAATCCCGTTCGGTTCGGCCGAGGGCCGCGCCCACAAGCGTTCGAGCGCGCCAAAACCCGCCTCGCCCGCCGGCGTTTTCAACCCAATCAGCGCCAGAGACGCAGCCTCATCGAAACCCAGGCGCTGCCAGGCCGCCGTTTCCTCGGCCGCCGGGGGCAATACATCATCGTAAAACCCCGGAATCCGCACCCGCCCCCGCTCGTCGTGCAGTTCGCCCAAAACGCGGGCCAGCAGCGTGATCGGGTTCAACGCCGAACCGCCGAACAACCCGGAATGCAAATCGCGCACCGCCGCCTTGATATCGATCTGCGTATAAACCAACCCACGCAGACGGGTGGTGATGGCCGGGGTCTTTACATCCCACATATTGGTGTCGCTGATCACCGCCGCATCAGCCATCAGCAAATTACGATGATCGATCAGGAATTGTTCCAACGAGGGACTGCTGATTTCCTCCTCGCCCTCGATGATCACGCTGACACGCACCGGCAAAGACCCGGTGGCGGCCACCCAGGCGGCAAACGCCTCGACCCACATGGAAAGCTGTCCCTTGTCGTCCACGGCGCCGCGCGCCACCACGCGCTTGCCATGCGGCCCATCCACCAATTGCGGTTCAAACGGCGGGCTGTGCCACAACGGCAACGGATCGGCCGGCTGCACATCGTAATGGCCGTAATAAAGCAAATGCGGCGCGTCCTCGCCCGCCGCCAAATGCTGCGCCAACACCACCGGATGCCCGCCGGTGGGCACCAGGCGCGCATTGAACCCCAAGGATGCCAGCCGGTCCGCCAAAAATTGCGCG
>JAJZHU010000131.1 GCA_021798375.1 Pseudomonadota bacterium
GGCGTGTTCGCGCAGCTTGCCAAAACCAAACCCAGCCCGACCATTCCGATCCAATTGCGCATTTGCACGTCGTCCATCCTCGTTTGACCGTGCCCGGCTTTAACGTGGATCGGGCTTGACGTAAAGACGCGACGAAGGCTGGATGGGAGCCATGGATGACAGCATTGAAAAACCGGAATTAACCCCGCGCGCACTGGCCGCCAAACGCGAACGCGAGGCGCGAGCCGCCGAGGCGTTGCGTAAAAACCTGCGCAAACGCAAGGAACAGACACGGGGGCGAAATGAGGCGCCCAAAGACGCAGAAAAGGCTTGAACTTTCAGCTTTCCAATTCGCTGTCCCAATAAAGATAATCGCGCCAGGATTGATGCAGGTAATTGGGCGGAAACAGCCGTCCGTTTTCCTGCAACTCCCAGGTCGAGGGCTGCACCGGCGCGAGACGCGGAAACATCTTGATTTCGCGCGGCAAACGCGAGCCTTTGCGCAAATTACAGTCACCACAGGCCGTTACGACATTTTCCCAGGTTGTGCGCCCGCCCCGGCTGCGGGGGATCACATGATCGAAGGTAAGTTCGGGGGTGGGAAATTGATCGCCGCAATATTGGCAGGCGAAACTGTCGCGCAAAAACACGTTGAAACGGGTAAATGCCGGACGGCGCCGGTTGGGCACATAATCGCGCAACGCGATCACGCTGGGCAGGCGCATGGTGGCCGAGGGCGAATGAACCTCCCGGTCATACTCGCTCAACACCGACACGCGATCCATGAACACAGCCTTGATCGCATCCTGCCAGCACCACACCGACAGTGGAAAGTAAGACAACGGCCTGAAATCCGCATTCAGAACCAATGCCGGGTAATGGAGACTGCCATCAGGCAAAACACACTCCCATGCCAGGAGCGGCGCGCCACAAAGCGATTCAAATCAAGACGAACCGCCGTTACGACCGCGCCGCCGAGAAACATGGGTTTTTTATGCGCGCTCCGGCGAGTCGTGGCAAGCAAGCCCGGCATGGTTTCACAATGGAGTCACGAAGCCGCTGTTTTCGTTACTCCGCAAACACTTGCTTGAGCAGATGGAACCCCGCCCGCAGCCCCGGCTCGTCGATGCCATGCCCCAACCCGGGGCAAATCACCAATTGCACATCGCCACCCGCGGCCTTGATTTTCTGCGCGGCCTCGCGGCTCGACTCGACGGGCAGCATCTGATCTTCGGCCCCATGCACCAATAAGATGCGCGGTTTGGGCTTTGAGATCAGCACCTCGTCATCCAGCAAGCGGCCCGAATAGGCCAGGATGGCGCGTGGCGAGGTGTGATGGGTAAGGCCGGTGTGCAGCGCCATCATCGCGCCCTGGCTGAATCCCATCAGCGCATAAGCATCGGCGGGCAGACCCAGGCGGGCCAATTCGGCATCGATGAATGCCCCCAACGCCGCCGATGCCACTTTTACTCCTTGCGCCAGCATGGCCGGCGAGCGATCCCACAATGGAAACCATTGCCGCCCCATTGGCGCTTCGGCATATGCTTCCGGCCCGTGCGGCGAGCGAAACAATACATGCGGCACCGCCCTGCCCCACACGGGCGCGAGATCGATCAGATCGAACCCGTCGGACCCCACGCCATGACACAGCACCACCAAACCCGTGGGCTCGCCGCCCGCCATCGGCCCAAAACTTGGGCCGTCAAGAATAGTCCCCGCTTGATTGGTCATAGATCCCTCCTTGATTTCCAACTCTAGGTAGAAGAACGTTTCGTGTCATGTCCACTACCCGTTTTGCCCCCAGTCCCACCGGATTTTTGCATTTGGGTCATGCGTTTTCGGCATTGTTCGCGGCGCGGCAAGGCGGCGGAGGGTTTTTGCTGCGGTTGGAAGATATCGACGCCACCCGCTGCCGCCCGGAATATGCCGCCGCAACCATGGAAGACCTGCAATGGCTGGGGCTGCGGTGGCACGGCGGCGTTCGCGTGCAATCGCAACATCTCCCGGAATATACCCGCGTGCTGGATGATTTGCGCGCCCGTGGGTTGCTCTATCCATGCTTTTGCAGCCGCGCCGAGATTGCCGCTTCCGTTGCCGCCCCGCACGGACCGGATGGCGCGCCACTCTACTCGGGTAATTGTCGCGGACTCGATGCGTCGCTGGCGGCGGATCGCATCGCGGCGGGTGCGTCCCATGGCTGGCGACTGGATATGACCAAGGCTCTGAGGGCGACAAGCCGACATATGAGCTATGAAGAATTGGAGCAAGGCACGGTCGATTGCAACCCGGCAGCATGGGGCGATGTGGTGCTGGCGCGCAAAGACGTGCCCACCTCGTATCATCTATGCGTCACCCACGACGACGCGCTGCAAGGAGTCGATCTGGTCACGCGCGGTGCCGATTTACAACGCGCGACCGACGTGCATCGCCTGTTGCAAGAATTGATGGGGTGGCCCGCGCCGCGCTATGCGCATCATCGGCTGGTGTTGGGGGCGGATGGAAGGCGATTGGCGAAACGCGACCGGGCGCAAACCATCAGAGAATTGCGCGAAAACGGTTCAACCGCCCAAGACGTTTTAAAGATGCTGGAAATTTAAGGATATTGCCCCACCTCATCCGCCCCGCGGTTGTTGCGGGACGTGTGAGATATCTGGCATCGAAATCAGTTGTTCTTCGCGCCCTCGCGAATCCAATTGCGGATTGTATTGCGATCGCAGGTTGATAGTTGCTTCTGATTATGCGGCATCCGCAGCGAGGCATCCGCGCGCCAATCGAGCAGCCACATGATATCGCTTGTCTCGGGATCGCCTGGAACAACCATCGGCCCGTGTTTCGTGCCCTTCATGAGGCCTTCGTAACTGGTGAGATTGAGTCCGCTTTTGATATAGCCTTCACCGCCTGGCTGGTGACAAATCACGCAGTGTTCGTGGAGGATCGGCAGCACGTCTCCCGCAAAGCTGAGTGGCGGTTGGGCGGCGCGCGCAAACCCCGATGGCACCACCGCCGCGGCGCCAACCAGCAATGCAATGGCAAGAGATCCAACAATGCTGGAGGATAAATTCCGTTTGGTCATGGCAGGGAGCCTCCGGAAAACTACTTAAATTCAAGCGCGGATTGTAATTTAATATTCGACAACCTTCTTTGATCTGCATCAACTACTTTACGAAAGCATCGAGATATCCGCCGAATCACTCCACCCTGAGCCTGGCTTCGATCGAATCACAAAAATTTCCGCTGGACTCAATCGGTCCAAGTATTACACTGCTGTCAAAATAATAGACGGATACGGGTTCGATGGCATTGTCGGCGATTTAGGTCGCTGCCTCTTCACGCGGTTTTGCACATTTCATTCCGGATCACGCAATACATGCCAAAACACATCTCACGGCTCATTATGCTCCTCGTTATCTTGGGCGTGGTGGCCTATGCCGCAAAACAATATTTTACCGTCAACTCATTTTATGAATTCGGCCATTACCGAGGAAATTCCGTCGCCGACATGGCCTCGAACAAGCCCAAGTTCAAAGGGTCGGCGTCCTGCAAGGATTGCCATAAAGACGTTTATAAACAATGGTCCGAAGGCATACATTACAATCCCGCCGCGGGCAAAGTCGTCAAATGCGAGGTTTGTCATGGTCCTGGCGGCGATCGGGGCACAAAAGGCATGTTCGATCACGTCTCGACCGGGCCGGATCATCCACAAAATATGAAAATGATCGTGCCGACCGACACAGTGAAACTTTGCGTTGTATGTCACGAACAGATAGCGGGACGCCCCGCGCAGCAAAAGCAAATCGTTATCGCCGACCATGCCGGCACACAGCAATGCACCGTATGCCACAATCCTCACTCGCCCCTGACCATCAACGAGGCCAAGCCAACCCCGCCGATCGGCAATGTAACCGCCGGCAAAGCGGATGTGGACGCCGCTGGCTGTGCCGCCTGTCACGGCCCGACCGGAATCAGCGACGGTCTCCCCGGCCCCAATCTTGCGGGACAGAACCAGCCTTATATCATGGCCGCCTTCAGAGCGTATAAATCGGGTGCACGCAGCAACGACTTTATGAAAGATATCGTCGCTAACGTAAAAGATTCCGACATCACCGATATTTCCGCTTATTTTGCCACGCAAAGCTGCAAGAGCGCCCACAACGGAGACGCCGACGCCGAGGCCGCCGGACAAAAGCTGGCGCTCGCATCAAAATGCGCCACCTGCCACGGCACAAATGGAATAAGCCGGCAACCTGTGTGGCCCAATCTTGCCGGACAATCCAAGGATTATCTTGTGAGCGCCTTGCAAGCTTATAAGAACGGCGGACGCAAAAATGGATTTATGACGAAAATTACGAAAGATCTTAGCGACGCGGATTTTGCGAATTTGGGGGCCTATTTCTCCAATGCCAAATGCCAGCGCGATGGAGCCGAATAATGACAAAGAAAGAATCCCCTGGAACATGCCACGAGACGCATGATGAAGCCGATCGTGGCGGGTGCGAGATCGCGCGACGCGGCTTTTTGGATCAGTTGAAATGCGCCGTGGCAGGACTTGCTGTAACGGCAGCGGCTTATGTCCTGCCCTTGGAAGGACAGACCGCCCTCGGCACCGAGGCAGCATCGATCCCTGCCATTCCCGGCTATGACTGGAGCAAGCATCGATGGGCTTACGGTGTCGATGCGACAAAATGCATCGGCTGCCTGCGTTGCGTCAAAGCGTGCAAGACAGAAAACAATGTCGCCTTGGACGCCCACCATTTCCGCACCTGGGTCGAGCGTTATGTCTATCTCGATGGTCACGAAAAGCCTCTCATCGATAGTCAGGCCGATCCGGTCAACATTGCGGCAGCCGGCACCGAAGAAGATTACCGCTTCGCCAATCGTTACAACAACGACGACGTGTACAAGGCCTTTTTCGTACCCAAGCTATGCAATCACTGCACGCACCCTGCTTGCGTCCAGGTCTGCCCCACCGGTGCGACGTTCAAAACCATGGACGGCGTCGTCCTCATCGATCACAATTATTGCATCGGTTGCCAATATTGCGTGCAAGCGTGCCCCTATGGCGCTCGCTTTTTCGATCATGTCAGGCGGGTCACCAACAAATGCACATGGTGTTATCACCGCATCACCAAGGGCCTGATGCCCGCGTGCGTCGAGGTTTGCCCGGTGGAAGCGCGCATCTTCGGAGATCTCGACGATAAGGAAAGCAAGATCAGCCAGTTCATCAAAAATAACCGCGTTCAGGTGCTAAAGCCCGAAACCGGTAACGGGCCCAATGTATTTTATATCGGCCTAGATTCGGAGGTGGTTTGATGGAACATCTTTTTGAAGCCGCGAGTTTCACCGGCTATGTTTACCCCAACGAGACAGTGTTTCCGTGGGGCGTGCTGATTGTTATTTATCCTTATCTCACCGGATTGGTTGCCGGTGCCTTTACCATTTCAAGTCTGTATCAGGTGTTCGGGGTACAAAGCCTGAAGCCGGTGGCGCATTTCGCATTGCTCAGTTCATTGTGCGTGATGCTGTTTGTGCCGACGCCCTTGCTCCTGCACCTTGGCCACCCGGAACGCGCCTTCAACGCGATGCTGACACCGCACGTAACTTCCGCCATGGCCATGTTCAGCTATGCGGCGAGTTTCTATATCCTGTTATTAATGACTGAAACATGGTTCGTGTTTCGGGAACATATTGTGCATCAGGCGCAACATCTAAAGGGTATTCCGGGGTTGTTTTATCGCGCGCTGACCCTCGGTTCGTACGATCTGTCCGAAAAGGCAATGCACTATGACCGCAAATGGATTTATGCGCTATCGGCGATCGGCATACCCGCGGCATGCGGGCTGCACGGTTATGTAGGGTTCTTGTTTGGCTCGTTAAAATCCCGCGAATGGTGGTCGTCGGATCTGATGCCGCCGATCTTTCTGCTCTCCGCCATTGTCTCGGGCACCGCGCTCACGATCGTGCTTTATGTTGTGGCTTGCAAGCTTCGCCGGACCACGGTGGTTCTCGATTGCCTGAAAATGATGACCCATGTGCTATGGGGCTTCCTGATAGTGGCTTTGGTGCTCGAAGGTCTGGAATTCGGCAGCCTCGTCTATAAAGCCCGTGAAGGCATCGACGTTATCTTGCAGTTTGTTACCGGCCCGCTGCTTGTGCCTTTCTGGATCATGCAGTTTTCCATTGGTGCCGTGCTTCCGATCTTTATCCTCACAGTGATGTTCTGGCGGAAGACCACCGGAAGAAACCTGATCATCGGCGCCACGGTGTGCGGCATTTTGGCGCTGTTCGAAGTACTAATGATGCGCACCAATGTGGTGATCGGTGGACAAGATATATCCAAGACAGGCAAGGGATTGCTGAGTTTTCCATGGGTATTCATGGGCCGTGAGGGCATATTCGCCGCGGCGGCGGTGCTTATCGCGCCGTTTATCCTGTTGCTGGGCATGGTAAGGGTCTTTCCACCCTGGGGTGAAGAGCCAACCGGCCGCGAGGAACTGGACTTTACGGACCCATGCGCCCCCACACTTGCGCAGCTTATGGTTGATCGCGATTTATCCCGCAGCGAGGAATAACGCGATCCAACAAACAACGACCGCCTGATCGCGGCGCGCGATCAGGCCACGTCGTTCGGGCCTGGCTATGGATCGGCCAGAGCCTGATCGTAACGCGCGCGAGCGGCACGTATCTGCGCCTGGTGGCGAACCGCCCAACCCGCGAGAGCATCGAGCTCCGCGCTTAAAGTCTCGCCAAGCTCGGTCAGGGCATATTCCACATGGGGCGGCATGGTGGGAAAGTAACCGCTGCGAGCTCCCCACCTCGCGG
>JAJZHU010000004.1:0-19445 GCA_021798375.1 Pseudomonadota bacterium
GAGGCGCTCCCGGTCAAGCAGACGGCGGAGGCCGAGGCTCCCGCTTTCGTGCCGCCCGCCTTCGCGCGGGGCGAGGCGCCGGCGTTCATTCCGCCGGCGGCGGCGCGGCGGGGGATTTAGCGCCGATTTACAGCTTGATGGTTTGCACCAGCCGCAAAAACCTTTAAGTCCCTCACCAGCGTCAGCCAGATAATTGAAGAATCAGCGTGAGCGAAAACACCGAAGATCATATTGACGACCAACCCATGCCGCTGCTGGATCATTTGATCGAGCTGCGCACCCGGCTGATGTGGTCGGTGGTGGCGTTCATGGTGGCCTTCGCGGTCAGTTATCATTTCGCCGGTCACATCTATAACTTCCTGGCGCAGCCCCTGGTTTCGGCGATGGAAGCGCGCGGCGAGCAGGCGCATATGATCTATACCGCGCTGTTCGAGGCGTTCCTCACCCAGATCAAAGTGGCGCTGTTCACCGCGGCGTTCGTTTCCTTTCCCATCGTGGCGATCCAGATTTGGCTGTTTGTGGCGCCTGGGCTGTATCGGTCGGAAAAGCGTGTGGTGCTGCCTTTTTTGGTCGCAACACCGGTGTTGTTTCTGGCCGGGGCGGCGCTGGCCTATTACGTGGTCTTTCCGATGGCGTGGAAATTCTTTCTCAGTTTCCAAAGCATCGGCGGGGCCGGCAGTTTGCAGGTGACGTTGCAGGCCAAGGTGTCGGAATATTTGTCGCTGGTGATGAAGCTGGTGTTCGCCTTTGGCGTGGCGTTCGAGTTGCCGGTGGTGCTCACGCTGTTGGCCAAGGTGGGGATCATCGATTCGGCCGATTTGAAGCGATTCCGGCGTTTTGCCTATGTCGGGATGTTTGGTCTGGCCGCGCTGATCACGCCGCCCGATGCGATTTCGATGGTCTCGCTGGCGTTGCCGTTGATTGTTTTATACGAGATATCGGTGATCTCGGCGCGCATGGTCGAGCCGAAGGAAGGGTAATTTCATGCATGATTTAAAGGCGTTGCGGGAAGACCCTGCTTGGTTCGATGCCGGGCTTGCGCGTCGCGGGATCGCGGGGGTGGCCGAACGCGTGCTGGTGCAAGATGCGCGCAAGCGCGAAGCGCAGACCCGTTTGCAGGAACTGCAAGCCCGTCGCAATGCGATCGCCCGCGAAATTGGTCAGGCCAGACGCAGCGGCGCCGACAGCGGCGTGCTGGAGGCCGAATCGGTGGCGTTGAAAGCCGATACCGAAGCGTTGGAGCGCGAGGCGCAAGATGCCGAGCGGGCGGTGAGGGAGATCCTGGAGAATCTTCCCAATCATCTCGACCCCCATGTTCCGCCCGGCCGCGACGAAGCCGACAATCAGGTGGTCAAGCATTGGGGCACGCTGCCTGTGTTCGATTTCACCCCGTTGCAGCATTTCGAACTTGGCGAAAAATGCGGCCTGATGGATTTCGAACGCGCCGCCAAGCTGGCCGGCAGCCGTTTCACCGTGTTGCGCGGCGGGCTGGCGCGGCTGGAACGCGCGCTGGGGCAGTTCATGATCGATCTGCACACCACCGAGCATGGTTACGTCGAGACCTCGGTGCCGCTGTTGGTGAATGACGCCACCATGTATGGCACCGGACAACTGCCGAAATTTGCCGAGGATTTGTTCAAGACCACCGATGGCCGTTGGTTGATCCCCACCGCCGAGGTGCCGCTGACCAATTTGATCGCGGGCGAGATCGTCCCCGCGAACCAACTTCCCATTCGTCTGACCGCACTGTCCGAGTGTTTCCGTTCCGAAGCAGGCGCGGCGGGCCGCGACACGCGCGGCATGTTGCGCCAGCACCAGTTCCGCAAGGTCGAGATGGTGTCGATCGTCGCGGCCACGGACAGCGACGCCGAGCATGAAACAATGACCCGCGCCGCTGAACGAGTGCTGGAATTGCTCGAACTGCCCTATCGCCGCGTGTTGTTGTGCGCCGGCGACACCGGGTTTTCGGCGGCCAAGACGTTCGATCTGGAGGTGTGGCTGCCGGGCCAGCAAGCCTGGCGCGAGATCAGCTCGTGTTCCAACACCCGTGATTTTCAGGCGCGGCGCATGAATGCGCGGATGCGTGGCGTCGACGGTAAGACGATTTTGCCGTTGCACACGTTGAATGGTTCCGGGGTGGCGGTGGGACGGGCCTTGATCGCGGTGATGGAAAATCACCAACAGGCCGACGGCTCGATCAAGGTGCCGGCGGGATTGAAGACCTGGATGGGTGGGGTTGAGGTGGTAAGGTAGCGCAAGACTCTTATTTTTGTAAACAAAAACAAGAGTCTTGCCGTATCTTTCGGTTACGCCGCGGCGGGGTCGATCCAGCCGATATGGCCGTCTGGGCGGCGATAGATCACATTCAATTCGCCCGAAGTGGAGTTGCGGAACATCATCACCGTTTGATGTTCCAGATCCATGCGCATCACCGCATCGCTGACGCTGAGGCGGTTGATCGAGCCGGCGGTTTCGGCCACGATGGTGGGGAAATCTGCCTGTGGTTCGGCGGTTTCGGCGGCTTCGGGTTCGTTGCTCAGTACCACTTCACGCGCGGCCTGCGCGGTGCGGTTGGCCAAATCGCGATGATGCTCGCTCACGCGGTGGCGATAGCGGCGCAGGCGGGTGGCGATGTGGGCGGCGGCGCCATCAAAGGCCGCATTGGCATCGGCTGCTTCGCCTTCGCCACGCAACGTCAGGCCACGGCCGGCGTGCAGGTTGATGTCACATGTGAAAAAGCTCCGCGCTCGGCCAAAGGTGACGTGAGCATCCAGAGCATGGTCAAAATATTTCCCGGCGACCAGTTTCAGTTGGTCGGAGACGCGTGTGCGCAGTGCATCGGAAAGATCGACTTGTTTGCCGGAGACCGTAATTTTCATAGGTCTTATCCTTTAAAAGGGTGGTTCCCTTGGATTTTGGGGCAGTTCCCAGTAACCAGTAACCATCAGCTGTTCGATATTAAATCGCGGATTTATGTGTTTTGGGCTTTCTCCCTTTTTCGCTGCACGGAACTTGGGATGTGCAGCGCATCCCGGTATTTAGCCACGGTTCGGCGTGCGATGTCCACACCTTCCCGCCGCAATGCTGCCACAATTGCGTCATCTGACAAGATGTCTTCCGTGGTTTCCGCGCTCACCAATTGCTTGATCCGGTGCCGCACCGTTTCGGCGCTGTGGCTTTCGCCGTTGCCGGTGGCATTGATGGCGGTGGTGAAGAAGTATTTAAGCTCGAAAAGGCCGCGTGGAGTCTGGATGTATTTATTTGCGGTCACGCGCGAAACGGTACTTTCGTGCAATTCCACCGCATCGGCCACATCGCGCAAGATCAAAGGACGCAGGTGACCAATGCCGTGGCGAAAGAACCCATCTTGCTGGCGCACGATGTCGGCGGCGACTTTCAGGATGGTTTCGGCGCGTTGTTGCAGCGATTTCACCAACCAATTGGCGGCGGCCAGTTTTTCCGACATAAAGCTTTTCGCCTCGCGGTCGGCGTGCAGGCTCAGGCGGGCCTGGAATTGGTCGTTGACGATCAGGCGCGGCAAGGTTTCGGGGTTCATTTCCAGCAGCCAATCGCCGTTGGGGGCGCGGCGCATCAGCACATCGGGTACCACCAGGCTGACCGGGGCCAGATCGTAGGAAGAACCCGGTTTGGGGTCCAGCCGTTTGATTTCGGCGATCATGTCGTTGACGTCGGCGGCATCGACACCGCAAATGGCCTGGATCGCCTTCATGTCGCGCTTGGCCAGCAGATCGAGATGATCGAGCAGGGTCGCCATCGCCGGATCGAGGCGGTTTTTTTCGGCCAATTGCGCCGCCAGACATTGGCGCAGATCGAGCGCGAACATGCCGGTGGGATCGAACCGCAACATACGCTCGCGCACCGAGGCGACTTGCGCGGTGGGCACCCCGATGGCCTCGGCGATGGTTTCGTCGGTGATGCCAACCCGCCCGGCGGGGTCGAGCAGGGCTAGAAATTGTGCGGCGATCAGCCGCTCGGCGGCATCGAGGAAACCCAGACGGACCTGCTCGCCCAGGTGATCGCGCAGCGACAGCGGCGCTTCGGCTAGGTCTTCGATGCTGCGATCATCGTCGCCGAAATCGCTCGACCCGCCGCGCCCGATCAGCCCCAATCCACCGTCCGAGGCCGAGCTGGTGTCGTAGGTATCAGACCATTCGGTGTCCAGCGGCGCTGTTTCGGGCAGGGTGGCGCTGTCTTGCAAGGTGGCGCTGTCGGCCGAGTTGGAATGCACCGGCAGATCGTCGGGCGCCGGCCCTTCCACGCTGTGGGTGGCGATGGCGGCGCTGTCGGGTTGGCCTTCGTCGCGTTCCAGCATCGGGTTGCGTTCCAGTTCCTCTTCGATAAAGGCGGAAACGTCCTGATGCGAAAATTGCAGAAGTTTGATGGCCAGACGCAGTTGCGGCGTCATGACCAGCGATTGGGAGTGACGAAGTTCTAGCCGGGGACCAATAGCCATGAGGTTAGATTATACCATTGGCGGGCAAGGGCAACCAATGAACGGTTAAGTTGACCGCACCAATGTTAAGAAACGTTCGGCCAGCGCCAATTCCGTGGCGAGATGGGCCAGGCGGGCCATGCCTTCGGCGTCTTCGCCCCAGAAATCGATCTGGAATTGCTCATCGACGATGGCGGCTTCATGCAACTGCTTGGCATCGATGACATTTTTGATCATCGCCAGCCCCAGCACCAAACTGCCGGTGGCGGGAACCACCACGCCGAGCACGGCCAATTCTTCGTTGCTGGTGGCGTTCAGCGCCGCGCGCAGGGCGGCCAGGGAAGCCGCTGGCTGGGCGACATGCACGATGCCCTCGGCCACCAGCAGGGGCGCATCGAGGGTGAGCGCCGCCCAATCGAGCCAAATTTGCCACGCATTGTCCTGCTTTTCGCGCAAGGGGCGCGGCGAGGCGGCGCGGTAGCACAGCAGATCGCTTTCGCCATAGGCGGCGATGGAATCGATGATGGCGTCGCGTTGCTCAGCCACGCGGATCGCGGCCGTGGTGTGAAACTGGGTCAGCGGCAGATGGCGGTTGTGATGCACCTCGCCTCCCTTGGCCCCGCCCGCAGCCTGCCATTCGTCGCGAATCGCCTGGGCGAGCGGCGGCGAGGCGATCACCAGCAGGCCGCCTTCGGGCAGTCGCAACGGTATGCCGTCGAGCAGCAATTGGTGGCCGTCCGGCGTTGTGGTCAGCGTGGCCGTGTCCCAAAAACGTTTCATGACGTTTCGACCCTGGGCGTTTCGACCCTGATCGCGGTGAGTCCGCCCGCCAGCAATGCCAGCAAATCGGGCAAGGGCAGGGCGATGCAGCCCTCGGTGGGTGCGTAATCCTGGGTGGCGACGTGAAGAAAGATGGCCGAGCCGCGGTCACGTTCCACCGGGGCATCGTTCCAGCCCAGCACGCCGATCAGATCATACAGCGCGTCGCGGCGCCAGAGTTCTTCGTGGCGGGCCGGGTGGGGCAGGGCGATGGGGCGGTTATAGTCGCGGTGATTTGGGTCGTCGCACCAGCCGTCGGCCGGGGCGATGGGCTCGGTCGGCAGAGATGTGCGAGGTTTGCCGATGCGGTCGGCGCGATAGAGGATGCGGCGCAGCGGCAGCAGCCCGGCGGGGGTGGCGCCGTCGCCTTCGTGTTTGGAGGCGCTGATGCCACAGCGCCCCAGGGATGCGCGGAAAGTCTCGGCTTTGAACCGCAACAGGCCGTTTGGCGGCAGAAAGGCTTCGGTCATCACGCGAACTCAGGATTTATCGAACATATGGCCGAAGCGTGAGGCTTTGGTGGCCAGATAATCGTCGTTCACGCCATTGGGGGCAAAGCTGTGGGCCACGCGGCTGGCGATGTCGATGCCGCAGGCGGTGAGGGCCTTGAGCTTGTCGGGGTTGTTGGTCAGCAGGCGGATGCGCGGCACGCGAAGTTCGTGCAGCATGGTGGCGGCGATGAGGAAATTGCGCTCGTCGGCGCCCCAGCCCAGGGCGCGATTGGCGTCGAGCGTGTCGAGGCCGCGATCTTGCAGGGTGTAGGCGCGCAATTTGTTGACGAGGCCGATGCCCCGGCCTTCCTGGGCCAGATAAAGCAATATGCCGCAGCCTTCCTCGCCCATGCGATGGATGGAGCCGCGCAATTGCGGGCCGCAATCGCAGCGCAGCGAACCCAGCAGATCGCCGGTAAAGCATTCGGAATGAATGCGGACCAGCGGTGCTGGGTGATCGGGCGTGGCGGATTCGGGGTTTCCCACCAGAATGGCGAGATGTTCGATGCCGGCATCGGGGGTGCGGAAGGCGATGATTCGGGCGTTGGGGGCGCCATCGAGCGGTACATGGGCTTCGGCGACGCGCACCAGATGGGTGGCCATCGAGATGGGATAGGATCGCACCGCCGTTTCGCCAACCTGGAACAATTCCAGTTGTGCGGCGGCGGCGATGCCTTCGGGGTGCAGCGGGGCGGCGACCACGGCGGGCAACAGGCGGGCGAGTTTGGCCAGCGCAATGGCGGCCTCGGTGGACGTGGGCGGCTCGATTTCTTGCGGTTGGGCGGGGAAAAATTGATCGAGCGTGGGGTCGGCCAGGCGGTGCAGCGCATCGGGCGCCAGCAGATCGGACGGCAGCGAAAGGGCGCGCGAGGATGGGGCGCGCGGATGGGATTGCGGCGCCGGGGTTTCGTGCAACAGGGTCTGCGCGCGGCCTTCGCCCAAAAACAGAATGGGGGCTTCGGCGGTAAGGGCCGCCAATTGTTCCAGACCGCAGGCATCGAGCGTTTCGGCGGCGAGCAACAACCAGGGCTGCGCGCCCACCAATATGACCGGGGCGCCGCGGCGCAACTCGGTGATGGCGCGATGTACGTCGCGGATTGCCGCGATTTCGTCCGGCGGCGGGCAGGCGGGCGAGGAATGCGGCGGTGGTGGCGGTTGTGGCATTGGTGTATCCATGGTGCGTCATGTTCAACGCTTTCTGCGCCAAAGATGCAAGCATTGTTGCTGCAATAGCTGACTTGCCGTGCGGCATTATGATAGGCACTATGTTGCGGAATCAATTCGTTGAGGGGATAGGCGCATGGCGGGAGGGCGTCCGATTTTGGTCGTCGGCGACGACGTTGCGCTGCGCCAACTGCTGGGCGAGCAGTTGGAGGTCGATGGCGAATTCGTGCCGCATCACGCCGCCAGTTTGGCCGAAGCCGAACGGAAAATCACCAGCGGTGTTAATCGCTTTGAGGCGATTTTGCTGGATCTCGGCCTGTCCCTCAGCGATGGGCGCGAATTTTGCCGGCGGTTGCGGACGCTGGGCGTGAAAATGCCGATCATCGTTCTGACCGGGTCGGACGCCGAGACCGATGTGGTGCGCGGGTTGGACGCGGGCGCCAATGATTACATCAGCAAGCCGTTTCGCATGGGCGAGTTGCTCGCTCGGCTGCGCGCGCAATTGCGCGGCTTTGAAAACTCCGACGATGCCGCGTTCACCATCGGGCCGTACCAATTCAGGCCGGCGGTCAAGCAATTGTGGGATGTGGCGAAGAACAAAAAGATCCGCCTGACCGAAAAAGAGGTGGCGGTGCTGAAATTTCTTTATCGCGCGGGCGACAGACCGATCTCGCGCGCCGAACTGCTGCAAGAGGTGTGGGGTTATAACGCCGGGGTCTCGACCCACACGTTGGAAACCCACATTTACCGGTTGCGCCAAAAAATCGAGCCGGACGGCGAGCGGACGCAGATTTTGCTGACCGAGGGCGGCGGCTATCGGTTGAATCTTGCGGGCGGGCTCTAGAATGGCGGAATTGGCGCCTGGGATGGCTTGATTGAGCGCGGGAGTATGCGGCATTTTAGCCGGGAATGGGAGATCGCTATGGAAACGCCACAAGAGAGGCCGGGACGAGTGGCGATTTTGCTCTCAAGCTTCAATGGCGCGGTGTATTTGCGGGCGCAACTGGCGAGCATCGTGGCGCAAACCTATGGCGATTGGCAGGTAATTTGGCGCGACGATGGTTCCGACGACGCGACTTGCGCGATCATGGAAGAATGGGCTGCGCTGCATCCGGTGCGCCGGCTGGCCGGAACGGCGCGATTGGGGGCTTCGCGGTCGTTTTTGCTGCTGCTGGCGGCGGCCGATGCGGATTTTGTGGCATTTTGCGATCAGGACGACGAGTGGCTGCCCGATAAATTGGCGCGCGCGGTGGCTTCATTGGCGTGTATCGCGGGGCCGGCGCTGCTGTGTGGGCGGCAGATTTTGATAGATGCGGCGGGGCAGCCGATCGGGCTTTCGACGCCGCCGTCGCGGGATTTGGGCTTTGCCAACGCGATGGTGCAAAATATGGCGGTCGGCTGCACGATCGTGATGAACCGGCCGGCGGCGCGGGCGGTATCGATGGCGCGGGCGCCCGTGGTAGGGTGGCATGATTGGTGGTGCTGTTTGCGGGTCAGCGGCGTGGGCGGGATGGTGATATACGATCCCGTCCCCGTGGTGCGTTACCGCCAGCATGGGGGCAATCTGGTGGGAGCGCGGGGCGGCAATTTTGCCCGCGTGTGGCGGGCCTGGCGGCGCGGCAGCGGTGTGTTTTTGCAGGCCTTGGCGGCGCAGACGGTGGCCTTGGCGGCTTGCTGCGATCTTGCCCCGGCGGCGCGCGATGCGTTGCGTGAATGGCAGGGGCTGCGGGCCGGATGTTTTGCGACGCGGCTTTTGGCGTTGCGCCGGGCGGGGGTTTACCGCCAAGCCGGGGTGGATAATTTTTTGTTATATGGGTTGTTTTTGTGGCGCCGGTTGCCGTCCCCGTGATGAACGGGCGGGGTTGAGGAGAAAATCCGTTGGCAGGTTTGCTGGTCGCGCCGTCGCCGTATTTAACGCCGATGCTGTTGGCGCCGTGGCTGGATCGCGATCCCGAGACCGCGCGGGCGGTGGCGTCGGCGCGTGCGGCGATTGAACGCCATGATTGGGCGCGGGCCGAGGATTTGATCGAATATGCGCAGCGGCGCGCGCCCAACGATGGCACGCTGACGTTCGCGTTGGCCGAGCTTTCGTTGCTGGCGGGCAAGCCCCGGGCGGCGGAGATATTTGCGTTTTTGGTGGAAAAATCCGGGTGGGGCGAGGCCTGGCGCCGGTTGGCGGTGAGTCTTGCAAGATGGGGGGATATGGCGGCGGCGCGCAGGGCGTTGCAGCGGGCGTTGGCGGAAAATGCGCCGCCGCCCGATACGGCATTTGCGGCGGCGGCGGCGATGATTGCCGGTGACGGCGGTTGGTGCGGGCTGGATAACGCCGGTTTTGTCAGCGTGCCGGGAATCTGCGCGAAGGACATGATTTTGCTCGATGGGGCCAAGGCCTCGGGCAAGCGGGCAGCCGGGCGTGGCTGGCAGTTGGCGGATGGGTGGCAGCAGGCGGCGCAATTGCGGGTGTTGCGCGGCGGGCGGGATGTGATCGGTAGCCCGGTCGATGTGCAGCGGGTGATCCGGGTCGAGGGATTTGTGGCGGCGGTCGCGGGCGGCATCGAGGGTTGGTGCTGGCTGCCGGGCGAGCCTTGGCGCGCGCCGCGGATTTGGGCCAACGGGCATGAATTGACAGCCGATTTGCCGGCGGGCGGGCGCAACGGGGATTTTCCTTTTGCCGAACCGCGGGGGTTTGCCGTGGCGGCGGCGCGGGTGGCTGAATGGGGCGGGCGGGTCGATGTGATCGGGTTGCATGGGCGGCGGTTGTATGGATCGCCGCTGATGCCCGCGGCGGAATCCGCGAGTGCCGCCGTGGTGGCGCGGGCGTTGCGGGCGCGGTTTCCGCTGGAGGGGGCGCCTGTCGGCGACGATTACGCTTTTTTCAGCGTGCAGGCGGATGTGGTGGGGCCCATGGCGGCCCATCCGATGCCCGATTTGGCGTTGCGGCGGGTGTTGGTGGTGGTGCCGGTCTATTTGGGGCGGCAGGTAACGTTGGATTGTCTGGCCAGCGTGCTGGCGGCGCGGTCGGCGTTGGAAGATGTGTTGGTGGTGGTGGATGGCTCGCCGGATCGCGGGTTGGTCGATGAATTGCGCGAATGGGCCGATGCGGGCGGGTTCGACATCGATGTGCAGACGCTGAACCGGGGGTTTCCGGCCACGGCCAATCTTGGTTTGCGCGCGGCGGCGGGGCGCGATGTGGTGTTGCTGAACAACGATACCCTGGTGCCGCCCGGATGGATCGCGGATTTACGGGCGGCGCTTTACAGCGCGGGTGATATCGGCACCGCGACGGCGTTATCGAATGCGGCGACGATTTTCAGTTATCCCAGTGTGGACAAGGTGAATGCGATTCCCGATTTGGAACGCACGGTGGCGTTGGCCGAACTCGCGCGGGCGGTGAATTTTGGTGTCGCGGTGGATGTGCCGACCGCGCATGGGTTTTGTGTCTATATCCGCGCCGAATGTCTGAGCGATACGGGGTTGCTGCGTGAGGATGTGTTTGGTCAGGGTTATGGCGAGGAGAATGATTTTTCCCTGCGCGCGCGGCATTTGGGATGGCGGCATGTGGCCGCGGCGGGATGTTTTGTCGGGCATCGGGAAGGCGTTTCCTTTGGTGCGGCCAAGAAGGAATTGACCAGGCGGAATCTGGCCGTGCTGAACCGGCTGCATCCGGGTTACGATCGCCTGATCGGGCAATGGGAGTTGGGTGAGCCTTTGCTGGATGCCCGCCGTCGGATGGATGTGCAAAGATGGCGCCAGGATCAGGCGAATCGTGAAGCGGTGCTGATCATCACGCATGATCGCGGCGGCGGTGTGGCGCGGCATGTGTTGGAGCGGGCGGCGGAGATCGAGGCGCAGGGGCTGCGCGCGGTGGTGGTGCGTCCGGTGGAACATCGGGTTGGGGTGAGTGCCGGGGACAAGGATGTCTATCCGAATCTGTTGTTCGATGCAGAGGAGTTGGTGGAATTCCTGCGCGGATGCGCGGTCGCCTGGGGCGAGATTCATCATTTCCTGGGGCACGGCGGCGGCCTGGTCGAGCGTCTGCTGGCGGAATTTCCCGTCTATGACGTGATTGTGCATGATTATGCCTGGTATTGCCCGCGCATCACGCTGACCGCGCGCGAGGATCGTTATTGCGGCGAGCCCGATTTGCGCCAATGCGCTTTTTGCGTGGTGGATCACGGGACGAATTTGGAGGAGGATATTTCGCCGGCCGATTTGCACGCGCGCAGCTTGAAACAATTGAAAGCGGCGCGGGCGGTGATTGCCCCCAGCGCGGACACCGCCAAGCGTTACGCGCGACGGTTCGGCATCAAGGTTTCAATCCATGCCTGGGAGGATGAAACCGCGCCATTGCGGTTGCGGGCGATGACGAAACCTGTGGGCAGCGTCAGGCGCGTGGCGATTGTGGGGGCGATCAGCTTTCAGAAAGGTTTCGATCTGCTGTTGCAGGCGGCGCGGTTTGTGGCGCTGAAAAAATTGCCGCTGGAATTCGTGGTGGTGGGATTCACCGCCGATGACGACAGGCTGTTGGCCACGGGCGTTGTGCGGATCACGGGGTTTTATCAGGAAGGCGACGCGGCGGCGGTGATTGCCGCGCAGGACGCGGATTTCGCGTTTTTGCCCGCGCAATGGCCGGAAACCTGGTCTTATGTGCTGACACAAATCTGGCAGGCCGGATTGCCGGTGATCGCGCTCGATCTGGGCGCACCCGCGGAACGCATCAGGGCGCGGCAGGGCGGTTTGGTGGTGCCGGCGCATTTGCCGATCGAGCGATTGGTGGGGGCGTTTTTGGATCCGGGGTTGTTCCGCGGGTAGTGAGGGAGGATTACTCCGCCAGATATGCCTCAGCTTGGATCTTTTCGGCCAAGCCAAAAAAAAGTGGCGACAGAACGCGCTTGATATCCATCGTGAAAGCCAACAGACCGGCGAGAGGCAAGGCAGCCACGATGACGAGCCATAGAATCGGAGACTTGGCGAACATCATCCCGACCATCGCATGGCTGCACTTCCTTTCAATGGCTTGCAGTGCGTTGCGGGTCTCAATGTTGGTGATGTCGTAGATAAAATTCCTAGATATGGCGCGGTCTGGCGGGAGTCCTGGACTGAACTGGACATGAAATAAAATGCGCCAGAAGGTCAAACTTTCGGCAAAGCGGATCATGTGGTTAATCCGGTCACGCATGATCATATAGGCAGGGTGGCTGAACCCGATTTGGTCGCATGCCGCGAGGTTGAACAGGGCGTCACGAGCTTCAAATAACGGCTGGCGAAAATAGTCGGTGCAGGCGCTTTGCCAGGGCCCGTAGACGACACCGCACAGAGCAATCAGCCCGATTAAGCCCACGAGCGCATGTAGGTTGGTCATTGCCGGTCCCTATCCTCGGGTCGAGTGGAGCCTTTACGGGTAAGATGCGAGCTTGATCGCTGTGGGTCAAGTTTTGCTTCATGTTCTCGGATCAAAGGGGAGTAACGGTGGATGGTTCGTTGTCTGGCGAGCCTCTCAAGCACGGCCCACGCCGTTGTGGCGCCCGTTAGTGCGACCCAAATCTTGACCCTCAAATCGGCGAGTAGTGACAAGGCCCCCGACACGAGGATGGTTGTCGTCTGCCCCGATAGTGTCGCTATTGCATCTTTGGCGCACCAGACGGCAGCGATCCAGCCACACGTTCGGATGAAGGTTCGGATAGTTTTCCATTTCTCTTCGTTTTCTTGAAACTTTAGGTGGGCTGGATCAACTTTCGATTTTTGTGCCACGTGTGCTACGCCGCCTTGTGACGCTCCCGCAGGAATTGAAAGAACTCCACGCCTTCGCGCAGGCGGCGTTTCATCATCACCGGGCTGGCGATCATTTCGCTTACGATCGAGGCGATCTTCGGGGCGCGGAAGTAGAATTTCTTATAGAAAACTTCAACGCTTTCGAAAATCTCGCTGTGCGAGAGATGCGGGTAATGCAATGGCGCGATCTGCACCCCGTTTTCATCGACCAATTCGGCATGTTCGGTGTCGAGCCAGCCGTTTTCGGTGGCTTGCTGGAACAGAAAGGTACCGGGATAGGGTGCTGCCAGCGAGACTTGCAGCGTGTGCGGGTTGGTCTCGATGGCGAATTTGATGGTTTCCTGGATGGTTTCCCTGGTTTCGCCCGGCAGGCCCAGAATGAAGGTGCCGTGGATTTTGATGCCCAGTGCGTGGCAATCCTTGGTGAATTGCTTTGCCACTTCGATGCGCATACCCTTTTTGATGTTGTAAAGGATCTGCTGGTTACCGGATTCATAACCGACAAGCAGCAGGCGCAAGCCGTTTTCCTTTAGAACTTTCAAGGTTTCATAAGGAACATTGGCCTTCGCATTGCACGACCAGGTAACTCCCATAGCCCCCAGCAGCCTGGCGATTTCCTCGGCGCGCGGCAAATTATCGGTGAAGGTATCGTCGTCGAAGAAGAATTCCTTGACCTGCGGGAAGTATTTTTGCGCCAGCGCGATTTCCTTGGCCACACACGCGGCGCTGCGCACGCGATAGCGGTGGCCGCCCACGGTTTGCGGCCACAGGCAGAAGGTGCAATGCGATTTGCAGCCGCGGCCGGTGTAGATCGACAGATAGGGGTGCTTTAGATAACCGATGAAATAATCTTCGATTTTCAGATCGCGCTTATAGACCTCGGTGACGAAAGGCAGTTGGTCCATGTCTTCAAGCGTGGCGCGTTCGCGGTTGTGCACGATCTCGCCCGACGCATTGCGATAGGAAATCCCGTCGATATCGGCGAAATCGCGGCCTTCGGCTACTTCCTTGATGGTGAAATCAAATTCGTTGCGGGCGACGAAATCGAGCACGGCGGCTTGCTTCAGGCTTTCCTCGGGTTGCACGGCCACTTTGGCGCCGACGAAGCCGATCATCAGCGACGGGTTGGCGGCCTTCAGCGCCTCGGCCACTTTCACGTCCGACGCGAACGAGGGGGTGGAGGTGTGCATCACGCAAAGTTCATAATCGCGGATTTGGCCTATCACGTCATCAAGCGTGACGCGGGCGGGCGGGGCATCGATTAGTTTGCTGCCCGGGATGAGCGCGGCGGGTTGCGCCAGCCATGTGGGATACCAGAAGGATTTGATCTCGCGCTTGGCTTGATAGCGCGCGCCGGCGCCACCATCGAAACCATCGAACGAAGGTGCTTGCAGGAACAGGGTCTTCATCATGGCGACGATCCTTCGTGAGACAACGGGTTGGGCGTGGCGGAATTGAATGCAGCGAGCAACGGGGCGGCGAGACGGATCATTCGTCCACCGCTCCGCCAGAAAGAGTCTTGGTTTTTTTGCGCAGATCCGCGATCAGGCGGCTGGCGTCGTTGGAATCGAGCAGCGAGCGGAAATCAGATCTGGTGACTGCAACGCGCGAGATGGTGCCTTCGAGCAACACATCGACCGCCTGCCAGCCGATGGCTCCCTTGCGCATCAGATAATCGATGCGCACCGGTTCGCCCGATGCCGGCAGGATCTGGCTTTCCACGATCACATCGGCGCCCACATCGCGCTGCTCGGGCAGCATGGCGAAATGGGTGCCGTCGTTGCTGGCGAAATTCGACACATAGGTGGCGATGGTGAAATTGCGAAAGGCCTTGAGCAACGCGGTCTGCTGGTCGGCGGGCAGCGTGTTCCAACGCAGGCCGATGGCGTTGTGCAGGATGGTGGCAAGGTCAAAGCTGCGATCGATCACCGGGCCAAGCGCGGCAGCGCGCGCGGCAAAATTTTCCGTCGCGGCAGCTTTCATGCCGGCGAGCAGGCCTGCGTTCAGGGCGGCGATCGGCGCCGCGGCGTCGGGCTGTACGTTGCCTGGCGTTGCCGCCGCTGGCGTTGCCACCGCTGGCGTTGCCACCGCTGGCGTTGCCACCGCCGATGTTGCCGCCGCCGGGGTGCCTGGCGCCGCGACCGGTGTGTTGGATGGGGCCGCGCCTGAAGGTTCGGCCGCCCAGGCGGTCCCGGATGCGGCAAGCAGGGCGAGGAAGAGCAGCCAGCGTTTCATGGTTGTGTTGCCTGGAGTTGGGCCTGATCGAGACACGACAGCGCCATCGCCAGGATGGCGCGAGCCGACAGGCCGGCTTCTTCTAATTGGGCGGATTGGGAATTATGGTCGATCAGCCGGTCGGGCAGCGTCATCGGGCGGAATTTCAACCCATGATCGAACAGGCCGGCAAGGGCCAGATGTTGCGCCACCAGCGCGCCGAAGCCGCCAGAACTGCCTTCTTCGATGGTGATCACGGTTTCGTGTGTGCGGGCCAGACGTTCGATCAGCGCCGTGTCGATCGGTTTGGCAAAGCGCGCATCGGCCACGGTGACTTTAAGCCCGCGCGCGGCAAGATCGTCGGCGGCCTTGATCGTGTCGGCCAGACGTGTGCCGAGCGAGACCAGGGCGATGGTGGCGCCTTCGCGGATCACGCGACCCTTGCCGATGGGCAGGATCTCGCCCATCGCGGGAAGTGCGAGCCCGAGCCCGTCACCGCGCGGATAGCGGATCGCCGAGGGGCCGGAATCGAACGCGGCGGCGGTGGCGACCATGTGGGCGAGTTCGACTTCGTTGGCCGGCGCCATCACCACAATATTGGGCAAACAGCACAGATAAGCCAGATCAAAGCTGCCGGCGTGGGTGGCGCCATCGGCGCCCACCAACCCGGCGCGATCGATGGCAAAGCGCACCGGCAGGTTTTGCAGCACCACATCATGCACCAACTGGTCGTAACCGCGTTGCAGGAACGTGGAATAAATCGCGCAAAACGGACGCATTCCCTCGGCGGCCAGCGCCGCGGCGAAGGTGACGGCGTGTTGTTCGGCGATGCCCACGTCAAAGCAGCGTTTGGGGAATTTCTGCTGGAATTTGTCGAGGCCGGTGCCCGATGGCATGGCGGCGGTGATGGCGACCACTTTCGGATCGGCCTCGGCGGCCTTGATCAGATATTCGGCGAACACCTTGGTATAGCTGGGCGGGCCGGGTGGGGCTTTGGCCTGCTCGCCGGTGATCACGTTGAATTTGGCCACGCCGTGGTATTTGTCGGGCGATGCCTCGGCGGGGGCATAGCCTTTGCCCTTTTGGGTGATGGCGTGGACCAGAATCGGGCCGGGATCCTCGGCGTCGCGCACGTTGCGCAAGACCGGCAGCAAATGTTCCAGATTATGCCCGTCGATCGGGCCGACGTAATAAAACCCCAGTTCCTCGAACAAAGTGCCGCCGGTGAGGATGCCGCGGGCATATTCCTCGGCGCGTTTGGCGGTGCGTTCCAGGCCGCGCGGGAAATGCTTGGCCATGCGCGCGGCGAAATCGCGCAACCCCATGAATTGGCGCGACGAAAGCAGGCGGGAGAGATAGGCGCTCATCGCGCCAACCGGCGGGGCGATCGACATGTCGTTGTCGTTCAAGATCACGATCAGCCGCGATTTGCGGGCGCCGGCATTGTTCATCGCCTCGTACGCCATGCCCGCGCTCATCGAGCCATCGCCGATCACGGCGATCACATGGCGGGTGTTGGGCTCGGATGCATCGCCCCCCGCCTGTTTGATCTCCTGCTTGAGCTCATGCGCCACCGCCATGCCCAGACCGGCCGAAATCGAGGTGGAGCTATGCGCCGCGCCGAACGGGTCATATTCGCTTTCCGAACGCTTGGTGAAGCCGGACAGACCGCCGGGCTGGCGCAGCGTGCGGATGCGGTCGCGGCGGCCGGTGAGGATTTTATGAGGGTACGCCTGGTGCCCCACATCCCAGATCAGGCGATCCGAGGGCGTATCGAATACCGCATGGATGGCGACGGTGAGTTCGATCACCCCCAGCGACGCGCCAAGATGCCCGCCGATGCCGCTGACCGCATCGATGGTTTCGGCGCGCAATTCATCGGCGACCTGTTTGAGTTGATCGAGCGAGAAATTGCGCAAATCGGCGGGAATCCGCACGCGATCCAACAATGGCGTGGCGCCGCGCAGCGGGGGGGAAGGAGGGGTGGACATATGATCTTAACTCCGACGCGACACGACAAATTTGGCCAGGCTGACCAGCCTGTCTGCGCGCGGGCCAAATTGTTCAAGATGCGCGACTGCTTGTTCCGCCAACATTTCGGCCTGGCGCTGGGCGCGTTCAACCCCCAGCAGGGTAACATAGGTGGCCTTGCCCGATGCGGCATCCTTGCCGGCGGTTTTGCCGAGTTCGGCGGCCGAGGCGGTAACATCGAGCACATCGTCGGCGATTTGAAACGCCGCACCCAGATCATGGCCATAAGAGGCGATGGCGTGGCGTTGCGATGCGGGCGCACGGCCCAGAATGGCGCCGGCCTCGGCGCTGTATTGGATCAGGCGACCGGTCTTGAGCGAGTGCAGACGGGCGATTTCATCCAAGGTGAGCTGCCGGCCCTCGCTCATCATGTCGATCATCTGACCGCCGACCATGCCCCGCATCCCCGAGGCCAAGGCCAGCGCCAGCACCAGATCTGCGCGAACCTGCGGATCGGAATGGGTGTCTTCCTCGGCCAGAACCTCGAAGGCGCTGGCTTGCAGCGCATCGCCGGCCAGAATCGCGGTCGCTTCGTCGAACGCCTTGTGGCACGAGGGCTTACCACGGCGCAGATCGTCGTCGTCCATGGCGGGCAGATCATCGTGGATCAGTGAATAGGCGTGCAGCATCTCGACCGAGGCAGCGACTCGGGCGGCGCAGGTGGGCGACACGCCGAACAGCGAGGCGACTTCCATCACCAGGAACCCGCGCAACCGTTTGCCCCCGCCCAAGGACGAATATCGCATTGCTTCCAACAGTTTGGCTTCCGGGCCTTCGGGAACGGGCAGCAGCGCATCGAGAGCCTGTTCCACCATGCGGCCGGTTTCGGCCAGCATTTGGGGCACGCTTGGTGCCTCTGGAATCGCTGAAGCTTGATCGTCCGATGTCTGCAACTTCTTTTCTCCGCAAGCGAGATCGATATGTTCTCTGTACACGCCCTTGGCACGCGCAACAATCGGCGCGGCGTGGCTGGGGACGAATTTGCGCTGGGTGTAAGCAGGGTGACGCATTTTTGCAACTATGTTGTGGCGCCGGATGGCAGGATCTTGTGGCGGATTGGGGCTGTGTAAAAAAATCAATTGTGCGATGTGGGGGTTTTCGTCACATTCCCGGCAAATCGAGCAATGCTAATCGATCAATGCCAAAATTTGGCACCAATTAAGGACGAGTCATGGCTGTTCCTATCCAACAGGCGATCAAGGTTGGCGCTTATGTGGTCAAGCAGCACCTGCTGGGCCGCAAACGTTATCCGCTCGTGCTGATGCTTGAGCCGTTGTTTCGCTGCAATCTGGCCTGCGCGGGCTGCGGCAAGATCGATTACCCGGCCGAGATCCTGAACCAGCGTTTGTCGGTCGAAGACTGCCTCAAGGCGGTTGACGAATGTGGCGCGCCGGTGGTGGCGATCGCCGGTGGCGAGCCGCTGCTGCACAAGGAAATGCCGGAAATCGTTGCCAAAATTCTGGCGCGTGGCAAATTCATGTATCTGTGCACCAATGCGCTGCTGCTGGAAAAACGCCTCGACCAATTCAAGCCGCATCCCAATTTCTCGTTCGATGTGCATCTCGATGGCGACCAGGAGATGCATGATTTCGCGGTGGATCAGTCCGGCGTTTACGATCGCGCCGTAAAGGCTTTGAAGCGCGCCAAGGAATTGGGCTTCCGCGTTTCGATCAATTGCACCTTATACGATGGCGCCAACCCCGAGCGCGTGGCCAAATTCTTTGACAGCGTGATGGCCATGGGCATCGATGGCATCATGACCTCGCCCGGCTATGCTTACGAACGCGCGCCGGACCAAGAGCATTTCCTCACCCGCCGCAAGACCAAGCAACTGTTCCGCGATATCCTGTCGCGCGATCCGGGTCGCAAAAAGGGCGGCAAAGCCTGGAAATTCACCCAATCGCCGCTGTTCATGGATTTCCTGGCCGGCAACCAGACCTATCATTGTATGCCCTGGGGCAACCCGACGCGCAACGTGTTCGGCTGGCAGCGCCCGTGTTACTTGCTCGGCGAGGGCTATGCCAGCAGTTTCAAGGAACTGATGGAAACCACCGATTGGGACAAATACGGCACTGGCAATTACGAAAAATGCGCCAATTGCATGGTGCATTCGGGCTATGAGGCGGCGGCGGTGGTCGATTCGGTGAAAAATCCGTTCAAAATCGCCATGGTCGCGCTGCGTGGGCCGAAGGTGACCGGCGATATGGCGCCCGAAATCTCGCTCGACAAACAACGCCCCGCCGATTTCGTGTTCGCAAAGCATGTGGATCACGCCATGGAGAAGATCGGGCGCGGGGAAAGCCTGTCGGCGAACGTGGATGCTCATGCGGTTGAGGAAGCGGCGGAGTAGGGGAAGGAAGTCTTCTTTTTTGTAAAAAAGAAGCAAAAAACTTTTGATGATTAGTCACTTGTAGGGTGGGTCCTATCACCCACCATTTCAGGCGCCAATCTCTCCACCGTCATTGCTTCGCCCCCCAAGTTTTTTGGAGGCACAACGGATG
>JAJZHU010000004.1:19455-25875 GCA_021798375.1 Pseudomonadota bacterium
GGCACAGGACATGACCAATCGGCTTTACATAGGGTCGCGGCGGTATTCTTCGTGGTCGATGCGTGGCTGGCTGGCGGTGAAGTTGGCGGGGTTGCAGGTGGAGGAAACCACCATCCGCCTCACCGGTGGCGCAACGCCCGAGGTCAAGCGCCTCTCGCCCGGCGGCACCGTGCCGGTGTTGCTCCATGACGGCAATCTGATCTGGGACAGTCTTGCCATCATCGAATATTGCGCCGAAATCGCCCCGGATCTGTGGCCCGCCGACCGGTCGGCGCGGTCGCTGGCGCGGGCGGTAAGCGCCGAAATGCATTCGAGCTACCGCGATCTGCGCATCGCCATGCCAATGTGCCTGGGCTGCTCGTTCCCAGGCCAGGGCCGCACCGAAGGCGCTCTGGCCAATATCGCGCGGATCGAACAACTTTGGGCCGACGCGCGAGCGCGCTTCGGCGGAAAATTCCTGTTCGGCGATTTCGGCGCGGCGGATGCGATGTTCGCCCCGATAGCAGCGCGTTTTGCCATCTATCACACCGCATTGAGCGACGCGAGCAAGGCCTATTGCGCCGCCGTGCTGGCCCATCCCCTGGTGGCGCAATGGATCGCCGATGCCGCGAACGAGCCCCCAGATTGGCGCGAAGATCGCTATGAGGCGTTCACGCCCACGCCTTAAGGATGGACCATAAAAAAGGCGGGAACCTTGCGATTCCCGCCCAATCCATTCGCCCAAATCGTCCTGATTACTTCAGGATGATTTCCACGCGGCGGTTTTGCGGCTCGCGCACGCCCGCAGCGGTCGGGACCAGCGGGTTGGATTCGCCGAAGCCCTTGATGTCGATTTCGTCGCGCTTCACGCCCAGGCGCACCAACTCGGCGGCCACGGCTTCCGCACGGCGGACCGAGAGCTTTTGGTTATAGGCGGCGGTGCCCGACAGATCGGTGTAGCCGTTGACGGCGATTTGGGTGGTTTGCACCTTGGTCGAGGCGTCGGCGGCGTCGGCGATGATCGCTTTGGCTTTGTCGGTCAGGTCGGCCTTATCCCAGTCGAAGAACACGAGATAAGTACGTGCCGGCGCCGGCGCCGGCGTGGCGACGGGGGCAGGCGCCGCAGCCGGAGCCGCGACCGCGGCGGGAGCAGGAGCGGCAACCGCCGGGGTCCAGAACGCATAGCGCAGGCCGAGCAGGATGGTGTGGTTATAGGAGTCGTCGAATCTCACATCACCGACCGGAGCGTTGTTGTAGGCGACGGAATAGCTGCGGTCGCCGATGACGTCTTGGAAGCGATATTCAGCAGTGAGCGACAAGCCGGGCACGCCCGAAATCGGGAAGGCCACGCCGGCAATGCCCTGGGCCGCGAAAGCGCCCCTGGTGCCGCTGAGGATCGCCGATGTGGTGGCGTTATGGGCGCCGCCCGATGAACCCACGAATTCATAGCCGACGCCAGCGCCCAAATACGGGTAGAATACGCTGGAGACGTTGTCGAAATCATAGTAGCCGTTGACGAACGCGCCGTATTTCTGTTCCTGACCGCCAGCCGAAACGGTGCCCGGCAGGGACCGGCCTTTGATGCCCGTGTATTGGTTGTTGATGTAGTTGCCTTCTACTTCAGCGCGGAAGCCGTTGCCATAGCCATAACCAACGGCGGCGTTGCCGGCCCAGCCCCAGTTGAGGTTGGCGGTGCTGCTGGAGCCGAAGCCTTTGGCGGTTTCGCTTTGCTCATAGCTCGTGCCGAGGCCGGCGCTGACATAGGGGCCGTCAACGACCTGGGCGTTGGCGGCGAGAGGGGCGGCCAACGGTGCGACGGCAACCGCGGCGGCCAACAACGCATTACGAAGTTTCATTTTACTATTCCTTGCTCGAACAATGACATTTTTCGTTCGGTATTGCCGCAACCTGCATGGCAGCGACGCGACATATTAGACGGAGGGTGTTTTACCCCCGGGGTCGGATAAATTTCCAGTGTAGAAGTGTCATCGCAATGCACTATGCAACCATTGCATGTGTTGTGTGGCATTTTTGCCACGAATAAGTGTCGCGGGTTTTCAGTTTACCAGCTTGATTTCAAAGGGAGACAAGAGATCCGGGCATTCGAATTCCACCGCCCACAGATCGGCGTCGAACTGTTGTTGTTTGGCCACGATCGCATCGGCGGCGGCCTGATTGACGGTGGTTGGGCCGGATAGTCGCAGCCATGCCGGGTTGCCGTCGCCGTCGCGGGTTTGGCTATAGATCACCAGGCCGTCTCGTCCGCGCAGCAACAGCAGGATGGCGCCGGCGTCGGGGTCGCCGCGTTTGATTACCGTGCCGGGCTTGCCCGCGGCGTCGCCCATGCGCAAATAGGCGGAGACGGTTATTTTAGATTTCAAGCGCGGCTCGACCATTGGACGCTCTCCTGCCATTCTATGCGGCGGTGGACGGTAAAGGGGGATGTTTCATGCGGATCGGCTTGGCTCCGGTATGCGCAATTCTGGGTTTGGGCATTCTGCTGGGTGGCGCTGGTGCGGCAAAAGCGGCCGATCGCATCGTTTTTGGCCTGGATTGGCGGGCCGAGGCGGAATATGGCGGCTATTATCAGGCGTTGGCCAACGGAATCTATGCCCGTTATGGACTGGATGTGACGATCCGCCAAGGCGGGCCGCAGGTGGATCAGGCGCAGGCGTTGCTGGCCGGGCGATTGGATCTGGATTTGGCGTCGAATTCCTATCTGGCGCTAAATCTGGTGCAGCAGCAGATCCCGTTTCGCGCCGTGGCGGCGTTTTTCCAGAAGGACCCTTCGGTGTTGATCGCGCACAAGGATCAGGGACACGACAGCTTCGCCCAATTGAAAGGCGTGCCGATCATGATCAGCGCCGATACGCGGGCCGGGTGGTGGAATTATCTGCGGGTGCGTTTTGGTTACAATGATCGGCAGATCCGGCCCTATAATTACAGTCTGGCGCCGTTTTTGGCCGATAAATCGGCGGTGCAGCAGGGCTATCTGGGCTCGGAGCCGTTTCTGATCGAACAGCAAACGGGTGAAGTGCCGCGGGTGTTGTTGCTCGCCGATGCCGGGTTCTCGGGCTATGGCAGCTTGCTGGTGGCGTCCGACAAGATGATCGCCACGAGGCCGGACGTGATCATGCGGTTTTTGGCGGCGAGTCGCGAAGGGTGGGAAGAATATTTGAACGGCGATCCCACGCCCGGTAATACATTGATCAAGCAGGCCAACCCCGAGATGACCGATGCGTTGCTGGCTTACGGGCGCGGCGTGTTGAAATCGCACCGGATTGTGGAGCCCGCGCAAGGCATGATCGGCATGATGACTCAGGCGCGCTGGCGGGATTTCTTTGTATCCATGCAATTGGCGGGGCTGTATCCGGCGACGCTGGATTACACCCGGGCCTACACCTTGAAATTTGTCCAGGCGCCATGATGTTGCGGCTCGATCACGTCGGGCGGCGGTTTGGCGGCGTCGAGGCGCTGCGCGACGTGTCGTTCGGGCTCGACCGGGGGGCGTTCGTGGCGCTGTTGGGGCCATCGGGGTGCGGCAAATCGAGTTTGTTGCGGCTGATCGCCGGGCTTGATGCGCCTGATACAGGGTCGATTGCGTGGGACGGCGGTGCGCCGCGGCCGGGACAGATCGGCTTTGTGTTCCAGGATCCGACGCTGCTGCCGTGGTTCGATGCGCGTGACAATGTGGCGCTGCCGTTGCGGCTGGCCGGTGTGCCCAAGCGTGCGGCACGGGCGGTGGCCGAGGCGGCCCTGGCGCGGGTGGGGTTGACCGAGGCGGCAAGGCGGTTGCCACGCGCGCTTTCGGGCGGGATGCGGATGCGGGTGTCGTTGGCCCGCGCTTTGGCGCCGCGGCCGCGGATTTTATTGATGGACGAGCCGTTTGCGGCGCTGGACGAATTCACCCGTCATGGATTGCAAGAAGACCTGCGGGCTCTGTGGCGTGATTCCGGCGTGAGCATTCTGTTCGTGACACATTCGATCGACGAGGCGTGTTTTCTGGCGCCGCGCGTGTTGTTGATGCGCTCGCATCCGGGGCGAATCGCGGATGATCTGGCTTCGCCCGCGCCGCGGGCAGCGCGGGACGACGTGGCGCGGTTGGGGTTTGTGGCGGATTTGGCGCGCCGTCTGGCGGTGATGGCGGGGGAACGGTCATGAAATATATGGCTTATTTGTCGATGCCGCTGTGTTTGCTGGCGTGGGAGATCGCCGTGCGCGTGTTGCATGTGCCGCCTTACCTCGTGCCTGGTCCGGTGGCGATCGTGGTGGCGTTCGCGGCGGATTGGCAGGGGCTGTTGCACGCGCTGGGGGTGACTGTGTTGGTGATGGCGGTGGCGTTGCTGGTTTCGGTGCTGGTGGGGGTGGCTTTGGCGTCGCTGGTGGCGGCGTCGCGCCTGGCCCGCGCGCTGGTGCAGCCGTGGGCGGTGTTTTTGCAGGTGACGCCGGTGGTGGCGATTGCGCCGTTGTTGATCATGTGGATCGGCGATCCGTTCACCGCTTTGGTGCTGTGCGCCACCATCGTGGCTTTTTTCCCGATTTTTTCGTCCACCCTGGCCGGGCTTTCGGCGCCGCCGCGCGATTTGCGCGATTTGTTCCGGCTCGCCGGGGCTTCGATGTGGCGCGAGATTTTGTGGCTGCGCCTACCCGCCGCTTTGCCGATGTTTTTGGCCGGGTTGCGGATTTCCGGCGGGCTTGCTCTGGTGGGGGCGGTGGTGGCGGAGTTTGTCAATGGCACCGGCGGCGCCGAAACCGGGCTTGCCACGCAGTTGTTGGAGGCCCAGTACAGGTTGCAGGTGCCGCGCATGTTTGCCTGCGTGCTGTTGTTGGCGCTGACCGGCTTTGCTATCAATTTTTTACTGGGGCAGTTGCAAACTGCTCTATTGCGCAGATTTGGCGCGATCTCTTGAATGGCCTTATTGATGGGATGGAGTTTGCCATGACGACCGAATTGACCCCGGGCCAGCGCGCCTACGAACAAAAGCGCGCGGCCAAGGCGGGGATGAGCCTGGACAAATGGCTGGCCAGCAAAGAGCGGCAGCAACAGGCCGCGGTAAAAAAGCCGGCGGTGGTGAAGAAACCGGGCCTGCTGTCAAGGCTGATCGATCGGGCGCATCGGCCGATTAAATGAGGCGCGCGCCGGTTTGAATTCACGAAACTGTCATGGCTTTATCGTTGTGAATTAGTGTCGAAAGCCTTCTACCGGCTTGCTGTGTGGCGTAACATTCGCGCATGGAGCTTCAGGTTGTCTCGGGTGCCGCCATCGCGTGCCGGTTGTTTGACATCGCCGATGCGGTCGATCTCGCCAAGGCGGAAATTTTATGGTCGCAATTGCCGCGTCCGGCGGTGACGCGCGGGCGGCTGGTGTCCACGCCGCCCAAGGCGGTTTCGTTTGGCGTGGCGCCGCTGGATATTTCACTTGAACCGGTGTGGTTGCCGCTCGACGGGCAGCCGACGCATTTGGAAGCAAGCGTTCGGCTGTATGATTTCGGCGTGGCGCGGTTTTCCTTGCGGCTGGTGGCCGATCAATTGTCGTGGAGCGACTTCACCGCCCGGGTAATCGCGCTCGATCGCGCGGTGACGTCCAGCGAGGTGTGGCTGCCGCTGCTGGAACGCTTGCGCGAAACCTTCGATCAGGCGTTGGTGGGGCCGCTGCGGTCTTCGTTGGAAGAAGATTATCTGATCGCCTTCGTGCGGGCGTTCGACGAGACCCCCACCGCCGAGGCATTGGAGGAGCGCATCGATCTGATCCCGCTGCTGTCGGGGGAAACGCGGGCTTTGTCGGATGGCGCGCGGCGCGATCTGTTGCGGCAGCGTTTTTCTTACTACACCGACGATCTGGTGGTGCTCACCTGGGACCGGGCGTTTATCTACGAACCGCGCGGGGATTCCGACGTGATGGACGTGCTGGATGTGGCCAACGCGCAGTTTTTGGAAATGCGCTATTATGATCAACTGCTCGATGCCGAATTGCCGCGCATGTATGATCTGGTCGAGGCGATGCAGCGTACCCGCCCCTTGCTCAGTTCACGCCGCTTCGCCGATCTGGCGCGGCGGCTGTATGGCCTGGTGGCCGAAGTGACCGAATTGCGCGAGAAAGTCGATAATGCGTTGCAGGTGACCGAGGATGTTTATCTGGCGCGCATCTATACCGCGGCGCTGGATCTGTTTCGCGTCGCCGCGGTAAGTGCGGCGGTTGACCGGAAATTGGCGATTATCCGCGATACCTACGATGCGCTCTATGAGGAGGCCTCGTCCCGCCGCGCGGCCTTGATGGAAGCGGCGATCGTGGCGTTGATCGTGGTTGAAATCGTGCTGGCGTTGCTGCACCGGGGTTAGAAGGGGTTATCTTCGTCCTGCCCGGATCGCCTGTTGATAATTCTCGATGATCCGATCCGTCACCCCCTCGCGGTGGAAGTTGGCGTGATAGGCCTCGGTGCC
>JAJZHU010000132.1 GCA_021798375.1 Pseudomonadota bacterium
ATTGCCGCGCAATTTGCCGCCACCGCGCCGTTGATTTTGGCATATCCGGAAGCCTTGCAGGCGCGTTTGGCGCCCATCGCGGTGGAGGCCATGGCGCTGGGCGGGAAATTGGATGCGGCGCGGGCGTTGGCGGCCAAACGTCCCGATGACACGCATCTGGCGTTGGGCCGGGCCATCATCGATGAAAAGCTCGGCAACGTCGATAAGGCTCTGGCGGAATATGACGCGCTTAATATTTCCACCGACCGTGATGCGCGCGCCCGTGCCGCGGATCGTGCGGTGGAATTGCGGCTGGCCACCGGCAGGCTCGGCCCCGCCGAAGCCGCCACGGCGTTGGAACATCATTTTCTCGATTGGCGCGGCGACGATCGGGAATTGGCGTTGCGCGAACGTGCCGCGGCGTTGCGGGCGCAAACGCATGATTGGCGCAATGCCCTGGCGCTGCTGCGCGAGGCGGAAATTATCTATCCCGATGATATCGCGGGGATTCAAAAACTGATGACGCAATATCTGGGCGACATGTTGCGCGCCAATGGCGCCGCCGCTTTGTCACCGCTTGAACTGGTGGCATTGGCCGATGAGAATGCCGATTTGATCGCGAACGATCCGCAAGCCGGCGAGTTGTCGGGAATTCTCGCCGATAAATTGATCGCGCTCGATTTGCCGCAGCGCGCGGCACCCGTGTTGCAGAAATTATTGCAAGCGGCGCAACCCGGTATCGCCGCCGCCCGCATCGCCGTCAAATTGGCCGAGGTGCAGTTGGATCAAAACAACCCCCAGGCCGCGCTTGACGCTCTTAACAACTCGAATGCCGACGGTCTGCCCGACAATCTGATCGCCGAACGCGCGATGGCGGCAGCGCGGGCGATGGCGGCACAGAACAAGCCCGATCAGGCGGCTCAGTTATTGATGGCGCTGAATGATGCCAAAGCGGATGATTTACGTGCGCGCATCATGGAGAACGTGAGTAATTGGCCGGCGGCCGAAGCGGCTCTGGGCGATTTGGCGGCCAAATCAATTCCCGCCGATCCCTCAGCGCCCCCGCTGTCGGATGCCCAGCGCGATATTTTGGTGCGGCTGGCAAGTGCCGTCGCCCAGGCCGGCGATGCGGCGCGCCTGCAAAGCCTGCGCGCGATGCAACCGCGCATGGGCAGCGGCGATCGGGCCGATATGTTCCGCTTGTTGACCGCCGCGCCGATGCAAGGATTAGACGATCTGGCGCGTGTCAAAACCGAGGATGCCCTGGCGCACGCCGTACCGGGGGCGATGAAGAGCTTGCAGTAATAATACACCGCGTCAGGCCGCCGCGACAAAGCTTCCATCTGCCTGCAACCGCTCCAACACGCCGGTGCGAATATCAAACAGCGTGCCGTATAATTCCAATTTCCCCTGGGCGACGCGCTCGGCGATCCAAGGGAAGGTGGCCAAATTTTCCAATGACAATCTTACCGCTTCGTATTCGCAGGCGCGCACCGGGTCGGTGCCATCGTCGCACGCCAGCACGCGATTGCGGGCAACGGCGGCGATGGAAATCCACGAGGCGATGAAATCGGGACAGCTCTGCGGCACACCGCGCATCAAAGCGCCAATGCCGCCGCACATGGCATGGCCCATCACCACGATTTTGGGCACTTCCAGATGGCGTACGGCAAATTCCAACGCGGCGCTGGTGCCGTGATAGGCGCCATCCGGGGCATAGGGCGGCACCAGATTGGCGACATTGCGAATGATGAATATTTCGCCCGGACCGGCATCGAACACCGCACCTGGGTCGCAACGGCTGTCGGAACACGCGATCACCAAAGCCTTGGGGCGTTGACCGGCGTCGGCCAGATGTTCAAAAATTTCGCGCTGATGGGGCCATTGTTGGGTCCGAAAGCGCGCGTAACCGGTTAGAAGATCGTCCATGGCCGCCAGTCTAACCATTGGCGCGCCGCCAAGGCAAGCATCAGCCGCGTGCGGGCTCTTCCACGCTTGGTTTGGGTTGTGGCGCCATATCAGGGGGGCGAGAGGGCGCAGTTACCATGCGCGGCGCTGTTTCACGCAAGAACCCGTTGGCCAAGGCCAGTCTTCGCAGATCGGGAGACATCATTTTATCCTCCTCGTTTATGGTTGGACGTTCGTGTAGATGTTTCGTCAAGATTCGCGTCTCGACATAAATTGGTTGATCGATGATGCTGATAAAGCCACCGTGCAATGGCGGTTAAGCGGCCGCTTTGTGGCGCTTTCAGGGCAGTGTGTTAAATTTTGTCCAACCACTGCACGATGTTACGGAAATATTTCGGCGCCGGCATGGCGCGGTAACCGTTCGGCGGGGGCGGGGGCGCGGTGATGGCGGCCAGCCAGGCCGGCTCGTCGCCGGGTGGCAGCAACAGCGCCTGATCCTGGGCGATTTCGCGATGGGCGGGCAAATCGGATGCGATCACCGGCACGCCCAGGGCGAGGGCTTCTTGCACCGGCAGCCCGAAACCTTCGGCAAAAGACGGCATCAACAAGCCACGCGAGCCGCGCAACAGAATGCGTAAACCCCGGCTGGAAAGCCCGCGCGCGTGGATGATATGGTGGGCGAGGGCAGGGTCGCCGATCGCCGCTATCACCGTCTCCGCACCCTGGGCGGGAGATCCGACGATGACCAATTTGGGGGCGAGATCGCCCAATTGCGCGACCAACTGCGGCCAGATCCGCAACAGCAGAGCGTGATTCTTGCGTGGCTCGATGGCGCCGCACATTACGAAATAATTTTGCGCCATCAACCCGGTGTCGGCGGGATCCGCGGCAAGAAACGCCGGCGCCAACGGCAACGGCAAGGTGATATGATGTTGCACCCGGCCGTTGCGCGCGGTGATTTCATGCATCACCTCGGCGCGCGCGGCTGCCGTGGTGGTAATCAGCCCGTCTGCGTGTTGCGCCGCCATGCGGATCATCTGGCGATAGGCCCAGGCCCCGCTGCGTGACACCAGGGCCGAATGGGTGATGGGAATGGCATCGTGCAGCATCACCACGGCGGAAATATCCGGACGCCGGCGCAACCAACCCATCGCCAACGGCGCCGCCCAACCCAATTGGCCGATATTGAGATAAATCGCGTCCGCGGGGGCGTGGCGCAGACCCCGCCCCGTCGGGATCCCGGTGACCGCGACCAGTCGCGCCTGGCGGCGCACGGCGGAACTGCGTGCATGGGACGGCAACAAGGGCGGAATCTGACCCGCCAACCGTGCCTTGATCCCGCTCAATACCGGATCTTCGCTCTCCGGATCGGTTTCCCGCCAAATCTCGGCCAGCCGCGCCAGACCCTTTTGCACCAACGCGCGATCATACAGCCGCACACCCCATGGTGTGGGCGTGATGCCGCTGATCTCGCCCGGCCAATCGGCAAAAAGATGTTGCGCATAGGCCAGATCGATCCGATCGATCCCACGCGGCATCGGCGACCACGGGCCAATGAACAGACGCAGAATGTCGTATAACAATGGCCTCAAAGATTCTGATCTTCCCGCGCCGCCAGCACCCGTGATTCACTCCACACCATCGACACAAACGACAAAAACACCAGCGGGAACAGCGCATAGCCAAACAGATCGATCAGCGTGACGCGAATCCACGGCAGTTCCAGCCGTCCGGCGAAGAACACGACGATGCTGTAAAGCCCAAGCGCGATACGGATCTCGGTCGGGCCGACGCCATAGTAACTGATTTGGAATACCTTGGTCGCCACGGCGCGAATGAATGTCAGCAGCGCCGCCAGCCAATAAGCGAGCAAAATCAGGCACGCCGCATCGAACCCCAGATAGGGCGAAGCCCCCAGCCCCAGAAATATGAACACTTGCGAGATCAGATCGGTCGAATGATCAACAAAATACCCATACACCGGCCGTTCGATCTTGCGGGTGCGCGCCAGCGTGCCATCGAGTGAATCGCCGAACCAGTTCAGCCCCAGCCCCACCACGGCGCCCCACAGGAACCATGGCGAACGGTGGCTGGCGATATAGCAAATTCCGGTCAGCAACGCCCCCAACATGCCCAGCAGCGTGAGAAGATCCGGCGTCACCCAAGCGGGCAGCCGGCGGGCGATAGAAATCAGCAGACGCTTTTCGGAAGCTGCCAGCCAAGATTGATGGATGCGGGTTACGGTCATGGCCCGAAGCATAGAGACAAGCAGTCCCGCTTGCCAGCGCCCCGCGCAAATTGTAGCTGATGGATCATGAGTAAACATGTGCTGCTGGATCAAAGCAATGTCGTCTCGCGCATGGGGACGGGGATTGCCACCTACGCCAAGAACCTCGCCCGTGCGGCGGCGCAGGCGGGATACGGCGTGGATGCGCTATTGTCGGCGCAGAGCGGCATCGATCGCAAGAACCCGATCCTGACCGAGGTGCAACTGTATGATGCCCCGCGCAAGCAAACGCTGCCGTGGCTGGCGCCGCTGGCCGCAGGGGTGAAAGGCGCGTTGATCGGCGGTTTTGGTTATCGCCCGGTGCAATTGGCGACCCAGCATACGGTGATGCAAAACAGCCCGGAAGTCTCGCCGTTTCAGCGCACATTCGCCGCCACCAGATTATTCGATCAGGCGCGCGGCTATTTTCACGCCCACGGCAGTTTCGCCAAGGTGCGTCTGCCGCAGCGGCCCGATCTGTTTCACGCCACCCACCCGCTGCCCATTCACGTGCCCGGCTGCGCCAATATCGTCACGATCCATGATCTGGTGCCGCTGCGCTTGCCCTATATGACTCTGGACAACAAGCGTTATTTCTACCGCCTGATCGAACAGCATTTGAAACGCGCCGATCATGTGGTGACGGTTTCGGAATATTCGCGCCAGGACATCATATCGCTGTTTGGCTTTCCGGAAGACCGTATCAGCAATTCCTATCAAGCAGTGTCGCTGCCGGCGCGTTTGGTCAATCGGCCGCAAGATATGCTGGCCGATCTGATCCGCAACATCTTTGATTTGGAATGGGGCGAATATTTCCTGTTCGTGGGGGCGTTGGAGCCCAAGAAAAACGTGGCGCGTCTGATCGATGCCTATGCGGCATCGGGTTCGCGCAAGCCCTTGGTGATCGCCGGCGGGGCAGGGTGGCAGAACGACGTGGAAACGCAACGCATCAACGACCCGCGTTTCATTCAATATCGCATCATCGAAAACACCATTTCGCGCTTTGAACGGGTGCGGCGGATCACCTATCTGCCGTTTGAACAACTGATCGCCCTGATGCAAGGCGCACGGGCGTTGCTGTTTCCCTCGGTATTCGAAGGCTTCGGCCTGCCGGTGCTGGAGGCAATGGCGCTGGGCACGCCGGTGATGACCTCCAACGTGACATCGTTGCCGGAAGTGGCGGGCGATGCCGCGCTGATGGTCGATCCGCACGACACCGAAGCGATGGCTCGTGCCATTCGCAGGTTGGACCAAGACGCGGATTTGCTGACCGGCCTGCGCGAAAGGGGCTATCTGCAAGCGGCCAAATTTACCCCCGAGATCTACCAGGCCCGCGTGGGCGATATCTATCGCCAGGTGATCGGGTAATCCGGCGCGCCTATTTCTTCCGCTGCCTCTTGACCTATCGGCCCTCATGCGCCATTTCCCTCTATACAGGACAAGATAGGTCCTGTTAGATTGGACCAGTTGTTTTTCGGGGTGCGCGATGCTCAGGCTGTCAAAGCTGACAGATTACGCCGTGGTTGTGTTGATTCGCCTGGCCCAGGGCGAGGCAGTGCAGACCGTGCCCTTGATCGCGCAATCAACCGGCGTGCCCGAGCCGACCGTGGCAAAAGTGTTAAAATCGCTCAGCGCCTCCGGTTTGGTGTTGTCCTCGCGCGGGGCGCGGGGCGGCTATCGTTTGGCGCAGACCCTGTTCGATATTCCGGTCTCGCGGGTGATCGCGGCCATAGATGGGCCGATCGCCCTCACCGCCTGCGTCGAGGGGACTGGCGGCGGCTGTTCCAGCGAGAGTCATTGCCCTGGATCGGGGCGGTGGAATTTGGTCAATCAGGCAATCCACACCGCACTTTCCAGAATCAATCTGGGCGATATGGCGCTGATCAGTCTGCCGAACGGACTGCAAACGGATTTTCACCCGTCGGATCGTCGCGCGCCTGCCTTTGAAAATAGGGAGTTGTAAGTCATGAGTGACATCGAAACACGCGATCAAGTGGGTGCTCTGACCGAACAGACCTATAAATGGGGCTTTGAGACCGATATTGAAATGGATATGGCGCCGCGAGGTCTGAATGAGGAGATCGTGCGTCTGATTTCGGCAAAAAAGGGCGAGCCGCAATGGATGCTGGACCTGCGTTTGAAATCTTTTGCCGCCTGGCAAAAGATGGAAGAACCGCATTGGGCCAATGTGATCCATCCGCCGATCGATTATCAGGATTCGTATTACTATGCGGCGCCAAAGAAAAAGCCCTCGCTGAAATCCCTGGATGAAGTCGATCCGGAATTGCTGCGCACCTATGAAAGACTGGGCATTCCGCTGAAGGAACAGGAATACCTGGCCGGGGTGGAACAGCCCACACGTCAAATCGCGGTGGATGCCGTATTTGATTCGGTCTCGGTGGCCACCACCTTCCGCGAATCGTTGTCCAAAGTGGGGGTGATTTTCTGCCCGATTTCCGAAGCCATTCGCGAACATCCCGATTTGGTCAAACAATATCTTGGTTCTGTCGTTCCGGCCGGTGATAATTATTTCGCGGCGCTGAATGCGGCGGTGTTCACCGATGGCAGCTTTGTCTTTGTGCCCAAGGGCGTGCGT
>JAJZHU010000133.1 GCA_021798375.1 Pseudomonadota bacterium
CGCGGCGCCTTGTTTCTCGAACAATATTTGCCGAATCCCGTTGAAGCAATGTTGACCAATGCATTCGATAAAGATGTCAAGCGAAGCGAAATCGTGGAGATTGGCAATTTGGCGTCCGCCGGCAGCGGAGCGTCGGTGTTTCTGTTTGTCGCGCTCGCCGCATATCTGCAGCAACATCGCCTATCGTATGCCGTGGCAACCGCGACCCAGGGATTGCGACGCTCATTCGCCCTGCTGGAGATAGATTGGATTGAACTGGGCACGGCGACGTCCGATGCATTGCCCGACAAAGGCGCCGCATGGGGAAGTTACTATGGCCGCAACCCCAAAATCGTCGCCGGCCGGGTGCCGCCTGCCTTTGCGAATCTTGATTCGTTCATGCCCTCAAGCATCAACAAAGACCTCGGAAAAATACTCTCATATCATCCGCGTGAAATGACGGAAATAATTCAATGAGTCGGATATTGGAAGTAATCGCGGGCCATGCCCGGCATCGGCCCAGCGACATCGCCCTGGCGGATCAGTGCAAGGCGCTGTCGTATGAAGGCCTATGGCACGAATTGGATGATCTCGGCGGACATTTGGCGGATCTGTTCAAGCTGCCGGGTCCCGTTGCATTCGCGCTCGATAATTCATTGGCGTGGGTTCTGTTGGATCTCTCCCTGATCGCCTTGGGTCGCACTTCGGTACCGTTACCACCATTTTTCACGCCGCCACAACAATGTCATGTATTGGCGCAGACCGGCGCAGCCTATCTGATCACCGACCAGCCTCTCGCCGAACAAGAGCATATAGAAACGATCTTGATTATTGGCCGTGTACTATATCTTTATGAACAACATGAAACCACGGTGGAACTGCCCGCATCGACCGCGAAGATCACATTTACATCCGGCAGCACCGGTCAGCCCAAAGGCGTCTGCCTGTCTCAACCCGGCATGGAAAAACTGGCTCAATCACTGGTCGATTTTATCGGCGCCGATTATGCCGGCATTCACTGCGCGATATTACCGCTGGCGGTGCTGCTCGAAAATGTGGCCGGTTTATATCCTACCTTGTTGTCTGGCGGTTGTTATTACGTGAAGCCGCTCGCCAGCATTGGGTTCAAACGCAACTTCATGCCAGATTTTGATAAATTAGCCTGCGTATTGGAAGATTGCAGTGCCACTAGCATCATCGTGGTGCCGGAAATTCTGCGCGGCCTGACCGCCGCCCTGGAATCAACCGGGATCGCGTTGCCCGCCATGAAACTTCTTGCGGTTGGAGGCGCCAAGGTATCGGCCGAACTCTTGCAAAAAGCCGAAACATTGGGATTGCCGGTCTTTCAAGGCTACGGCCTAAGCGAGGCGGCGTCGGTGGTTGCGTTCAACCGCCCGGGCGACAATCGGGCGGGGTGTGTTGGAAAAATTCTGCCCGGACTGGACGTGCAATTATCGGACGATGGTGAAATTCTGGTCAATCATCCCGCGTTTCTCGGCTATGTCGGCGATGTTCCGGCGCCGGAAAGATTTGCCACCGGCGACATTGGTCGCTTCGATCACGACGGATATTTATACATCGATGGACGCAAGTCGAATCTATTGGTCACCGCATTTGGCCGCAATGTATCGCCGGAATGGGTGGAAAGCGAGTTGCTGGCGCATTCTTCGATCGGACAGGCCTTTGTGTTCGGCGACGCCGCGCCTTCGCTGGCGGCGTTGATCGTGCCGTCTTCCACCGCAGTCTCGGACGCCGACATCGTGATGGCGATCGATCGCGCCAATCGCAATCTGCCGGAATACGCCCATATACGGCATTGGTCCAAAGTCATGCCGTTTACCATCGCCAATCAACAATTGACCGGCAACGGGCGCATGCAACGATCAAACATTGCAAAGGATCACAAAAATACAATGGAAAAATGTTTTGCTCAAACCAGTCAATATGCCGGCTTCTTTGAACGCCTGATTGCGGAGACAGAGTCCGAGCGGACCTATTTGCAACAGACTCCGCAAATTCGTGATGGTTTGGAGGGAAAAATCTCCCGGGAGACATATCTGTCATATCTTGCCGAGGCATACCATCATGTCAAACATACCATTCCCCTGCTAAAGCTCACGCGTGAGAAATTATTGCCCAGGCAGGCTGGATTGCAAGCGGCGTTAGATGAATATATCGCCGAGGAAGCCGGGCACGATGAATGGATTCTCGGGGATATTGCCCAGGCAGGCGGCGACTGCGAGAAGGTGCGCAACGGCGAGCCGCGTTTCTCCACCGAATTGATGGTGTCGTACGCCTATGATTTCATCACCCGGATAAACCCCGCCGGCTTTTTCGGCATGGTATTCGTTTTGGAATCAACCAGTACGCAATTGGCCATACTCGGTGCGGGAGCACTGATGAAATCTCTGCAATTGCCCGAAAATTGTTTTCATTATCTGTTGTCGCACGGAGCGCTCGATGTCGATCATATGAAATTTCTACAGAGTCTGCTGCCGCAGATTGACCATCCCGACGACCAGGACGCGATCATCCACATGGCCAAGGCAATCTTTATTTTGTACAGCGATATCTTCCGCAGCATTCCTCATCAACGGGAGATGTTTCATGCCGCTTGATGGGCAAAAAGTTATTCTCACCGGCGGTTCCGGTGGCATGGGCGCGCTGATCGCCACGAATCTATTAGCCGCCAAGGCCGACCTGGTGGTGGTCGATCGTGTTGCGCCATCCGGGCCGGCACGATTTATCAAAGGCGATTTATCAACCATCGACGGCATCTCCGAGGTCGGCCATCAGATCGCGTCGGAATGGCCCGACATATTGATCAATCTCGCCGGAGCGCAATATTTCGGGCCATTTGAACAACAGCCGGCCGATCACGTGCGTATGACTTATATGGTCAACCTGCTCGCGCCGGTCTTGCTGTCTCAGGCCGTGGTGCCGGGAATGAAACAGCGTCAACTCGGGCATATCGTGAACATCGGTTCGATACTCGGCTCGATAAATTATCCGTATTTCGTGACCTACTCCAGCGCAAAGGCCGGCCTGCACGGATTGAGCCAGGGCCTGCGGCGCGAATTGGACGACAGTGGAATCGATATCACCCACATCGCCCCCCGTGCAGTGCGCACGGGTTTCAACAGTGAAGCGGTGATGCGTTTTGCCGCCATCACCAAGATGAACATGGATCAACCAGATGCGGTGGCCCGGCGCATTGTCGATGCCATACTCAAACGCAAAAAGAACGTATACATCGGTTTGCCGGAGTCATTTTTCGTGCGACTCAACGCGATTGCGCCAGGCCTGGTGGATGGCGGCATCTGCGCTGGCTTCTCCAGGGCGAGAAATGCCTTCTTGAAAAATGAGCGCGAAGAGGCTGTGCCATACCAAAAAAATGAAGCAATAGGTCATTGATCTATTGTGTTTGTGCATAAAAATATCTTTCTCGGGAAACTCTAATGTTATTTTCCAGCAAATTATTCCGCGGCGGAATATTGGGCCTGACCATGATGTGTGCGTCGATGGCACACGCCACGGGGAACCCGGCGATGGACGCGGATGTACGGCATGTCGATGATCAGTGGGCGCATATCACCTATCAAATTACAGACAAAGACGAACAACTCCGCGAGATCGACGCGCTGGCGCAATACGCGGCCGCGGTGGTGAAAAAATATCCCGGCGAAGTCGAACCGCTGCTGTGGCAAGGCATCGTGGTCAGCGAAGAGGCCGGCATGGCCAGCGTATTCGACCAGCTCAGCCTGGCCAAAAAGGCGCGCGGAATATTCGAACAGGCCGAATCGATCGATCCCAATGGCGCCAATGGCGCCGTGGCCATGAGCCTCGGCGTCCTTTATTATCGTGTTCCCGGCTTTCCCATAGCGTTCGGCAACGACAAAAAGGCCCGCGCATTGCTGGAACTCGCCCTGAACAAGGATCCCAACGGCTTGGACGCCAATTTCTTCTACGGTGATTTTTTGCTGTCGCGTGATGACTATGCCGAGGCCCAAAAAGCCCTTCTTCACGCGCTGGCTGCGCCAATAAACCCGGCGCGGCCGGTGTGGGAGGCGGGCCGTCGCGCCGAGGTCACCGCCTTGATCGCAAAAATCGCCCGCCATAACGCCGAAATTGCTTCGTCATCGCCCTGAATATCATGTCTATTTGGCACGCATTTGGCCGGCAGTTGCAAAACCCTCACGGCTTCGCCGGCCACTGGACCGGGATACTGATGCGGTGGATCAATTCCGGCCCCAATCGCGCGGCGGTGGACGCGTTGCAAATTGCGCCCGGTGACAACGTGTTGGAACTGGGATTTGGGCCCGGCCGCGCCATCGAACTGATTGCCGCGCGTGTCGTGGATGGCTGCGTTTATGGTATAGATCAGTCAGACATCATGCTTCGGCAGGCGTTAATTCGAAATCGCCGCGCCATTGGCCGCGGCCGTGTGATTTTGCAGCGCGCCACGTTCGAACGCCTGCCGTTTCCCGACGCCTCGATCGATAAAATACTCGCGGTCAACGTCATTTATTTTTGGCGCGATATAATCTTGATCTTCCATGAGATACGCCGTGTGCTGCGTCCGGGCGGCCGCATCGTGATTTATTCAACCGACGCCTCCACCATGCGAGGGTGGAAATTCGCCGCGAAGGAAACTCATCGCCTTTACGATGCTCAGGCGCTAAGGGACATTTTTCTAACCGGCGGCTTCCCTGCCGATGAGATTTCAATCGGCGAAATTTCGTTCGCGGGCGGCATGGTTGGCCTGTTGGCGATTGCCGAAAATCAACGACTCAGGGATGGCCAAAGGCCGCGGCACACTGCGAAATCCTGTATCGGCCAATGCCGGTCTGCTCATGTTGAAGTGATCCGCCAATAACGGGACAAAATGCCCTCGATGTGGATTGCCTCAAGGTAAGCAGACCCGCGAGGGCCGGCGACGCCGATTACATGCTGAAGGTCAGATATGCCCACGCCGCCTTGGTCGAAAGCCCGAACCCTTGCGCCCGGTAATCGGCATATTCCGCCGTCGCCTTCAGATGCGATGTCAGTTGATAGCCAGCCGACAGGTCCCATTCATTGCCGTATTTCAGGTTCTGATCGTCGGAATGATAAACGTAATAGCGCGCCAGCAACGTCGCCTTGCCGGGTGTCACGCCCAAGGTTACATATTTGCTGTCCAAGCCCTTTGCCGGCGTGGTCAAAAAAGTCTCCGCCCAACCATTAAAGGCATGCTTGGTCGCCAGCGGCGTCTGAAATCCATAGCTGCCGGCCGAATTGCTTCCCATCATCATGTCGTCGAGCCCGATCGAGACCGGCTTCAGTGTCAATTTCGCGCCCACATGCCAATAATCCGCATCGATCAAGGAACTGCCACCGTCATAGGGACGCTGGGTGGCATAGGTGCCCTCATACCCAAGCTTCACCGCGCCCGGTAACGCCACAACCCCCGAGGCGCGAACCCCATAGGTCGCGCTGTCGCAGGCCCTGATCCCGGCGAGTCCGCAAGCCGCGGCACCCGGAATCGCGCGATCCGCGACATTGCCATACCAGTAACCGAAACCATCGAGCTTCAGGAATTTCGCCGCCGTCACCGAAGCCTCGGCCAGATAGGTCTGCGTCGGCACATATTGGTTGAGAATATTCTTGATCCCCCAAACATAGCTCGCGTTGATTTTGGTCATGGGGATGCTGCTGTTCTCAAAACTCGCCGCATCGAAAGTCTGCATGGTCTGCCGGAAATCGATTTTCCCTACAAAGCGCTCATCATCCTCGATGAGGATCTGCCGGCCCAGCTTCACATTGGTCTGCGGCAACCCGCTATATTGTAAAAACGCCTGATTAACCCCGGCGCCGCCGGGATCGGGGATGTTGGCGTGCCTGGTCTCGCCATTGATCAGCGAATTATAATCATCGCCGCCATGGGCCACATCGATCAACTGCACAGTCACCGAAAACCCATCGAACGTCTTGGTCGCATAACCCAGCATGGTGCGCACCGTCGCCGCCTCTGAATTTTGCTTGCCGGTCTGATCCACGGTCTCGACGCGGGGGCGAAGCTGCAAACTGAACGTCCCCTGGGTCAACGCCTCACTCAGATCATCGGCCCGCGCCGGCGCGGCTTGCATGGCCGCAAGCGCCATCAACGCCAGCGCGGCCCTCGTGGAAAGCGGCTTGGGCCGAAGAGATGTCCGTAAAAGATGTGAATAGGTCATGTGCAACTCCCATGGAAACAAGGACGCCGAGGGAGCCCCAGATCAGGAACCAATCCGCCCCGGCTTGACGTTGCGATGATACCGATGCTGCACTGCGGCAGGATGAATCGTCCGCCAATCTTTGGTGAATCCCCCGGTTGGCGCCCGAGCAAGGAAGCGGCACGAATCCTGCATCGCGGGTTTTCCACCGCGATCCTGGGGACGTGGCGAAAGATGAAGCGATGACACTTCGGGTTTTGATCGTGGACGACAGTACCAGCCGCGGTGAAGCCGTGGCGGCGGCACTGCGCGCCGACGACTGCCAGGTGGTGGGGGTGGTGCCGGAAGACGGCAATCTCATCGATCACGTGCGCAACACCAACGCCGACGTCATTGTCTGCGCGCTCGACAGCGCCTCACGCGATACAATCGAATCGATGGGCGCCCTGCATCGGGGCGAACCACGGCCGGTGGTGATGTTCGTCGATCGCT
>JAJZHU010000134.1 GCA_021798375.1 Pseudomonadota bacterium
GAAAGAAAAACCCAAACGCACCTCGCTGCCGCGCGGCATGGATGGCGAGACCATCACCCTGGAACAAGCCCTCGGCCTGCTCTCGCTGCCGCGTTTCATCGGCCTGCACCCGGAAAGCCAGGCCCGCATCGAAGCCGGCCTGGGCCGCTTCGGTCCTTACGTCAAAATGGGCAGCATCTTCGCCTCGCTCGATCGCGACGACGATGTATTGGCCCTGGGACTCAACCGCGCCATCGATCTACTGGCCAAGAAAATGGCCAGCGTGCGCTCGCTCGGCAACGCCCCCAAAGGCGGTGAGGCGGTGATGGTAAAAAAAGGCCGCTTCGGCCCCTATGCCCAGAAAGGCCAGACCGTCGCCACCCTGCCGCGCGACATGTCGATGGACGACATCACGCTCGATCAAGCTTTGGCGCTGCTGGCTGAAAAGGGAAAACTGCTGAAACCCAAGCCGGGCAGCAAAAAGCCCGCGCCCAAAAAGGCGCCCGCCAAGAAAAAGGCGGCAACCGCCGAGGTCACCGACGCAACACCGAACAAGGCAACGGCAAAAAAGGCAGCGGCGAAAAAACCCGCAGCAAAAAAAGCGCCGGCGAAAAAAGCGCCGGTGGAAAAAGCACCGGTGAAAAAGACGGCGAAGGCCAAGGCGGGATAAATAAAATTAAGACAGGCGGAAGAATCTTCTTTTTTGAAAAAAAGAAGATTTTTCTCCCCATTCTTTCCTTTAAAACCCTATCCTATCCCTGCAAATCACCCCTAAGGATCGCTCATCAAAGTGGCGGGTAAAATCCCCAAACGCTCGAAAAAGCCCAAAGCCGCGCCCGCCCTGCCATCGCGTGAGGAAATCCGCGCCTTTGTGCGCGCCTCCCAGGGCCGCGTCGGCAAGCGCGAGATCACCCGGCATTTCGGCCTGGGCACCGAACAGCGCCCGGCGTTGCGCGCGCTGCTGGCCGAACTTGCCCGCGAAGGCGATGTCGCCCCCGCCGGCCACAAGCGCTTCACCGCCCCTGGCCGCTTGCCGGAATCCATGGTGGTGCGCATCACCGGCACCAACCAGGATGGCGACCCCATCGCCAAACCCGTCGATTGGCAGGGCGACGGCCCGCCACCCGTCATCTTTATGTCCCGCGAACCCCGTGGCCACGCCGCCCTGGCCCCCGGCGAGCGCGTGCTGGCCAAACTCAAACCCATCGGCACGGGCAGACAAGAAGGGGGAAAATACGAAGGCCGCACCATCAAACGCCTGTCGGATGAACCTGGCCGCATCCCGGGCGTGTTTCGCCCGCCCAGCCGCCTGATCCCCACCGACCGCCGCCAAAAAGCCGAATGGCACATCCCGCCCGGCGAGGAAGGAGGCGCCGAAGCCGGCGAAATCGTGCAAGCCGAACCCTTGCCGCACCAAGGTTATGGCCTGAAACCCGCCCGCATCACCCACCGCCTGGGCAAGATCGGCGATGCGCGCGCCGTGTCGCTCATCTGCATCGCCACCCACGACATTCCGCAACATTTCCCCGAAAGCACCGTGGCGGAGGCAAAAAAAGCCCGCGCCACGCCTCTGGGCAAACGCGAAGACCTTCGTAGCGTGCCGCTTGTCACCATCGATGGCGAGGATGCACGGGATTTCGACGACGCCGTCTATGCCGAGGCCGAGGAATCCGGCCACCGCCTGCTGGTCGCCATCGCCGACGTGGCCCATTACGTGCGCCCCGGCTCATCGCTCGACCGCACCGCATTCGAACGCGGCAACTCGGTCTATTTCCCCGATCGCGTCATCCCGATGCTGCCCGAAGATCTATCCAACGGCTGGTGCAGCCTGAAGCCGGGCGAAGATCGCGGCTGCCTGTTCGTGGAAATCCACATCGACGCCCACGGCAACAAAACCTCGCACCGATTCGGACGCGGCCTGATGCGCTCGGCGGCCCGCCTCACCTACACCGAAGTGCAGGAAGCGGCGGATAGCGATGCCGATCTGGCCCTGCCGATCCGCCCGCTCTATGCCGCCTTCAACGCCCTGCTGGCCGCCCGCGTCCGCCGTGGCACGCTCGATCTCGACCTGCCCGAGCGCAAAGTGGTGCTGAACGACGAGGGCAAGGTGGCGGAAATCGCGCCGCGCCCGCGCCTCGACAGCCACCGGCTGATCGAGGAATTCATGGTGCTGGCAAATATCTGCGCCGCCGAGGAACTCGAACGCCGCGACCTGCCCTGCATGTATCGCATTCACGCCCCGCCATCCGACGAAAAACGCGAAAATCTGCGCAGCTTCCTCTCCACCATCGGCATCACCCTGCCGCCCGGCAATCAACTACTGCCGCGCGACCTCGATCGCATCCTGGCCAAGGTGGCCGGCACCGACCAGGCGCCGATGGTCAATGAAATGGTGCTGCGCAGCCAATCCCAAGCCGCCTACGAACCCGACAACATCGGCCATTTCGGTCTGGCCCTGCCCAAATACGCCCATTTCACCAGCCCGATCCGCCGCTATGCCGATCTGTTGGTGCATCGCGCCCTGATCTTGGGTTGCAAATTCGGCACCGGCGCACTTTCGGCCGAAGAACCAGCACGTTACCCGGATATGGCCGAACACATCACCACCACCGAACGCCGCGCCGCCCTGGCCGAACGCGATGCGATCGACCGGTACCTCACTGCATTCATGGCAGACCAGATCGGAGCGGTGTTCTCGGCCCGCATTTCAGGGGTGACGCGCTTTGGCTTGTTCGTCACAGTGAACAGCAACGGGGCCAACGGTTTGGTGCCGATGGCGGGTCTTCCCGACGACTATTGGCATCATGACGAGGCGACCCAGAGTTTGAACGGCCGGCGCACCAATAAAACCTACCGCCTGACCGATCAGGTGCAAGTGCGCCTGATGGAAGCCACGCCCGTCACCGGCGGCATGCTGTTTCACATCAGCAGCGGGCAGCGCGTCGGCGCACCGCCCGGCCCGGCCCGCCCCCCGGCGGGAAGCACATCCACCCTAAAGGGACACAGGCGGCGGAAGTGAAGCTGAGGCTGGTCCTGCTGTTGTTGCTTGCGACCGGTTCCGCCTTTGCGGAACCAATGGGCGGCGGCGGCGGCTTGCCGCAATTCCTGATGGCCGACGTGTTTGGTTCGGCGCTGGCCTTCATGGCCCCGCGCACACTCGACCCCATCCCGGTTGGCGATCTTACCATGTGGGGCCTGCACGGCATTACCGCCATCGACCCCAACCTGAGCACCAGCATCACCCCCGCCGGCAAAGCGGATCAAATCGATCTGACCGGCCCCGGCGGCACGATCATCAGCCTGCCCGCTCCCGCCCCCGACGACGCCGCCGCATGGGGTGAAGCCGCGGCCAAGCTGGCCGAAGCGGCCGCCGGCGTTTCCGCCCCGGTACGCGCCGCGGGCGCCGCGGGGGTTATCCAAAGCTTCTTCGAGGAATTATTCAACCATCTCGACCCCTATTCGCGCTATGTAAGCCCCAGCAACGCCACCACCGACCGCGCCAACCGCCGGGGCCTGGGTGGCGTGGGATTCGTCACAGTTGAAATCAGACATCAACTGGCGGTCGGCGATATCGCCCCCGGCAGCCCGGCCGATCAGGTCGGCGTGCAGATCGGCGACCTGGTGCAAACCGTGGATGGCCATTCCACCCAGGGAAAATCCGCAGCCGAGGTCAACCGATGGCTTGCCGGCGACGTGGGAAGTTTCGCCGAAATCACGCTGCGCCATCCAGGGACAGCCCCCGACACCATCGAACTCGACCGCGTGCTGGTGCCGCCTTCAACCGTCGGCCTCAACCGCGACGGCAATCTCGCGGTCATCACCATCAGCGGTTTTTCCGCCGATACCGCCGCACGGTTCAAGAATGCCCTGGACCAAATCGCAACCTATCCACACGTCGAAGGACTGATACTGGATCTGCGCGACAATCGCGGCGGATTGCTGCACCAGGCCGTCGACATCGCCAGCATGTTGCTCTCCTCGGGCACCATCGTTTCCACCCAAGGCCGCGCCCCCGCTTCCAACCATGATTTCATCGCCGCCCTCAACGATCTCACCCACGGCATGTCCACCATAGTGTTGGTGGATGGCCGCACCGCCAGCGCCGCCGAAATTTTGGCGGCCTCCCTGGCCGACAATCGCCGCGCCGTGGTGGTGGGCAGCGCGACCTTGGGCAAAGGTCTGGTGCAAACCATTCTGCAACTGCCCGATGGCGGCGAATTATTCCTCACCTGGTCTCGCGTGATCGCACCGCGCGGCTGGCCGATCCAAGGTCTGGGCGTGATGCCGCAAGTTTGCACCAGCAATGGCAACAACGCCCTGGACCAACAACTGGCGGCGCTTGCCGACGGCCATCAACCCATGGCCGCCGCGCTGGCCCGCACCCGCGCCGCCCGCGCCCCTCTGCCATCGGTGCAATTGCTGGAATTGCGCGCCCCCTGCCCCGCCGCCGAAGCCAGCGACAACGACATCCCCGCCGCCCACTGGCTGATCGACCACCCCATCGCCTATCAAACCGCCCTTTTGCCGGCGAATCACTAGAGCAATCCGCCATCGTTCGATGGCCTTAAATTGCTCGCAAAAACAAATAGTTACCGCAATATCACACGGAAAATTCGATGCCACCCAACGCCATCAAGGCGGACGCTTCGCAATCAGCGCTTGACGTAGGCACGACATGCCGCCATTTTCCGCGCCTCACGCGCATGACCCCACGCGCCACGGCCAATCGTTGGCTTGGGTGCAACCAGATTTCGTAGGATTCCGCTATGGCCAAGTCTAACACCATCCAGATCCGCCTCGTCTCGACCGCCGACACCGGATTCTTCTACGTGACCAGAAAGAATGCCCGCTCTGCCACCGGCAAGCTGGAACTGCGCAAATACGACCCCGTCGTGCGCAAGCATGTCGCTTTCAAAGAAGCCAAAATTAAGTAAATTTGCCTTCGGCGCTGCCATTTCAAAACAAGAATCGAGCAAGTTTTTTGCGGCCTTTGTCTTAGAGCACGTTCGGATCACGTTGAACCATATACGTGCGACGAACGTGCTCTAGCTTTTTGTTTTTACGCATGATTCACGCCTACGTGTTATTCAACCTGCGGCGATCATGCTCTAAAGGCCGCAAAAAACTTTCGTGCTATCAGGGCATATCGCAAGCCCCGGAAAATATCGCCACCATCATGTGGCCATCGCACCAGGCCAGATCAATGATCAGGCGACTTTTCGATCAGGCGACTTTTCTGGCCTGCGGATGCGTCACCACCAAATGTTCGGCGAATAATTGCGCGCAGGCGCGCCAGGAAAAATTCTCGGCATACGCCCGGCAAGCCGCGCGGTCCCGCGCCAGGGCATCCAAACACGCCTGCCGCAGATCTTCGTTCAGACTGCCCACATGCGGCGCCACGATATCAAGCGGCCCTGTCACCGGAAAGGCCGCCACCGGGGTGCCGCAGGCCAGACTTTCCAGCAGCACCAAGCCAAACGTATCGGTGCGGCTGGGAAACACCATCACATCCGCCCTGCCGTAAGCCGCCGCCAATTCAGCCCCGAAACGCGCGCCCAGAAAATGGGCGTCGGGAAAGCGTTTTTCCAGGTCGTTCCGTTGCGGCCCATCGCCCACCACCACCTTGGACCCCGGCAAATCGAGCGCCAAAAACGCCTCGATGTTTTTTTCCACCGCCACCCGCCCCACATAGGCAAAAATCGGCCGGGGCAGATCGAATTCGGCTTCCAAACCATCCAGTGATGTCACGCCGAACTGCGCCAAATCCACCCCGCGCGACCAACGCCGCACGCGATCGAATCCCCGATCGGTCAGATCCCGGCACAGGCTTTCGGTCGCCACCATCATCCCGGCGCCGGAATTATGGAACCGGCGCAGCAACGCATAGGAAAACCGCAACGGCACCCCGGCGCGCGCCTTCACATATTCCGCGAATTTGGTGTGGAAGCTGGTGGTGAAATGCCAGCCATGGCGCCGTGCAAACGCCCGCGCCGACAGCCCCAACGGGCCTTCGGTGGCAATATGCAGCGCATCGGGCGCAAATTCGCGGATGATCCGATCGAGCGTGCGGCGCGGAAACAACGCCAGCCGAATGTCGGGGTAGGTGGGACACGGCAGCGTGCGGAACCGATCCGGCCCCACCACCAGCACCGTATGACCCAGATGTTCCAATTCGCGCGCCACGGTCGCCACCGTGCGCACCACACCATTGACCTGCGGATGCCACGCATCGGTAACCATCAGGATACGCATCGGGGAACAGCCCAGCTCGAAAATCTCCATCAAACCGCTTCAACCAGCCCCACCGCGCCCAGTTTCGGCATCCGCGGCACAAGGAACGACAGATTATTCAAGGCCGCCCAGTCGAGCAATTCCAAACGGCCATCGTCATGTTCGACCAGTGCGGTACAGCTTTCCACCCAATCGCCATCGTTGCAATACAGCACATCGCCGACCATTCGCATCTCGGCGTGATGAATATGGCCGCATACCACCCCATCCAGCCCCCGCGCGCGCGCCTCGTCGGCCACCGCGATTTCAAACCGGTCGATCGCCTTGACCGCCTCTTTCACCTGCCGCTTGAGCCACGCCGACAGCGACCAATAAGGCCGTCCAAGTTTCAAGCGAATCAGGTTGAAATAGCGGTTGACCGCCAACGCCAG
>JAJZHU010000135.1 GCA_021798375.1 Pseudomonadota bacterium
GTATGTGTGCCGGAACAGGCTTAACCGCCTTCCTGGCCCTCCGCAGGGCGCTTATCAGCCGTGTCGCCCCTATTCCCAGATACTTCGCCGCCCGCTTCATCCCCATCGTGACGGGAATCGCCTCATTCGGCGGCGAAAATAGATATTGACACCGCAGCACTGTGCTGCCATTCTGCACGCATCGGACGGGGATGGCCCGGACGGAACGGAGAAACGGAAATGACCCAAGCCAACCGCCTCACCAGAGCCCGCGCCTCTCTCGACCGGGCCGCGATCCTCTACGTGATCGATGCAATCCACACCGAGGGCGACGTTCTCCGGGCAGCGGTGGATGCCGCCAAACAGGCCGGCGTATCCGTTGACTGGCTTGCGGCTCGGATCGCGATATTCCGCAAGGGCCGCGAGCGTCCGGTAATCGTCGCGGCCCTGAAAGCCGCCGGGCTGCTCCCGGCCGCCACCTCGGAATACAGCATCGGTCAGCGGATCATGCGGCACCGTGCTCCGGGCACCGTCGTTGACCGAGGCTCTAACTCGCGCGACGCATACATCGTCCAGATGGACGACGCGGAGCCGGGCGCGGTCATCATGGTGTCCGCACACCAGATCCAGGCCGCGCCATGACCCCAGCAGATGCGTCCGCGCTCAAAGCCCTCGGTCTGTCGAAGCAAGCATTCGCCACGCTGACCGGCCAGCATTGCAACACCGTGAAAGGCTGGGGGAATGTCCGCTCGGGACGCGGATTGCAGGCCACACCGCGCTGGGTGCGGCTGCTGATCGACGCCTGGATATACCAGCCGGCGCTTCTCGACGCGGCCCGCGAAAATAAATCGGGGAAGGATGCGGATAACCGTTGACACCGCAGCACTGTGCTGCCATAAACAACACACGCCAGCCGCATCGGACGGCGCAAACGGAGGACACCACCATGGCCCACAACCCCGAATGGCACCGCGAATATGGCCGCCTCGAACTGGCTGAAGGAGTCGCTCGGTCCGCGTATTACGCGGCACGCGGAAAGGCCAACAAAGCCGCCGCGATGGACGCGCTGCGCATCGCCGGCGCTGCTCGCTATGACTTCGAGATGGCCGCGACGAAAATCGTGGACATCGCCACGCTAGACGGCGCGGTAGCGATCCGGGGGATGTTTCCGAGGTGGACACGGGAATAGGCCCATCTTCCGCGCCTTTAGGTCGGGGTTTCCCTCGGGAAACCCCGAGAAAGCCTAAGCAAGATTATTGGACGCCTTCGACCAGCATTGCTGCAAGAGTATCCACGCTTGCTCGCAGATTAGAAATCAAATCTGGCAGAAAGATATTTTGGGGACCTCCTAAATAAAAATCTGCTACGCCAAGCATTGCCTCAGCTTCTCCGCGTGACAAAGTCATTTCGGCGATTCGGTCGGATGGTCGATAAAAGCAGACGAAAATTGACGGCCTTTCAGAATCCGAATGTGGTGGAATTATTCTCACTTGTAGCATCGGATCTGTGTCTCTTTCCATGTAAGACACTAAGAATTTTGCCATTTCACCATTCCGATCAATCATAGTTTTCCCTCAAGATTTATCATATCAATTCCTTCTAGATGCTTCCGCAGCCGCTCGATTTCGTCCGCCGCGTGGCTTTTCCCGGTCAGGCCGGCCAGCGCCTTTTCCCGCGACAGCACACCGAGGGAGACGCCCAGGATGCGGGCCGTGTCCGGCATCGCGGTGTGGCGCGGCAGGGCTTGGTAGCGGGTGATTAGGTCGGTCATGGGGTGGCTTTCATCATAGGAATAATAACCAGGAGACATCGGCGCTCACTGGAGACATCGGACCCCCCCCTAAAGGGGGAGGTCCAAAGCGTCTCCAATGGAGACATGCGGAAAGTCCGAAATGTCTCCAAATTGGCCGAAATGTCGCCTGAAATGTCTCCAAAAATGTCTCCAAGCTACGAATAACTTCCTGGAGACATCCACTTAAGCCTTGGAGACATTTTCGATGTCTCCTATTCCCATATCGGAATGATAGTATGGATAACATATTGGTTTTGTTCATATCCAAAAATGTCTCCTTCATGATTTGCCTTGCCTGACGATCCAAACGCGCCCCGTCGCCATTCCAACGATGTGGTTTTCAACCAACCCATCCGCCGCTCGACGAAACGCCTTCTCCTTGGTTTTCGTATCTGCCGCCGCCATGGCGTTCTCGTAAAACTGGTCCCGCCACCACTTTTCAGGGACGCTCGAGTACCCACTTGGCACCCCCGCATCACCCATCCGACCTGACGCACTGACCAGATTTTCGAGGATTTCATATGCCCGCTTGGGATGGCCTTTAAGGCTTCGTTTTGGGGAATATGCTCTCGCCTCCCCAACGTTTGCCCCATCGACCAAGCACGTCGTGACAGCCTCACCATGCCGGTTCATGCCGAGTTCCACGACCTTCAAGACAAACTCGAAAACGTCTCCTTTCTTGAGTTCGCGTTGCTTGACGACCGTCGCGGCTTTCCCCTCACCTTCGCCGGCGACAACTTCAATTTCGGTGTCGATCGCCGCGCGGAGCAGACTATGACCACGCGCACCCTTTGCCGCGTCTTTGCCCGAATGGTGAACGAACAGCAGACACGCCCCGGTCGCCTGCCGGATTTGATCCATGTTCCGGACCAATGCGCCCATGTCGTCAGGGGCATTTTCATTGCCGCCGGCCATTGCTCGTGAAAGAGTATCAACCACCACCAGCTTGACGGGTTGGCCCATTTTCGCCGCGGCGCCACGGATCGCCTCGATCAGCTTCGGTGTATCGGCCTCAGTATCCAGGAGGTTAAGCGTGACCGGGATCGCTGCGAACGGAATGTCGCGTTCCAGGGTCTCATTGCGCCAAGCCGCCACACGGTTCTTAAACCCGGCCCCGCCCTCCAGGACGCAATAGATGACGCCGCCCTGCTCTACCCGGCGACCGTTCCATTCACGACCGGCCGCGACGTGGAGCGCAAGGTCGGTTGTCCAAAATGTCTTGCCGGCATTGCTTTCGCCGTAGACGACAGCCGAACCTTCCTCGACCAAAACGCCTTGCACAAAATCGCGTACATCAAGACACGGCTCGATGTCGTCGAAATAGACCAGCGGCAGGTTTGTATCCGCATGGTCCGGTGTCGCTGGTTCCGGCTTAGGCCGCTGATTGTGAAACTCGGCGGCGGTCAGATCATCAATGCCAAGCCAGCGTTCTTCTAGCATCCGGCGAACGAAGAACAGGCGATCCTTGCCGGTGCAGTGTGCGTGCCGGCAGTGAACGACGAAACCCTCGGTTCCACCATTGCCGGCGTTGACGACGAAGGAGGCGTTGTCCCGCCCGGCGCTGGTATGTGTCGCACCGTTCGGGCAATCGATGTGTACCTTGCAGTTATCAACGATCAAGCCGGTGATGACGCCGGGCTTGCGTTCGCGAAGCGCCTTGGCAATCAGAAACGTCCGGCCGAACCCCTTAGCCCAGGAGGTCAGGTCAACGAATTCGCCAGTGATCGGATCCGCATATTCCAGCGCATCGGCATGTTGCGGCCGCACCTTGGGCTGTTCAAACAATCGCGGCGCGGCGGCGGACGGCAATGAAAAAACGTCGCAGAATGAACCCGCGACAACAGCTGTTTCGGGAATTGCGCCACGGATCGGCCTACGCGGTAGGTAGAACAAACGGGAAGTGTCAGTGCATGCCTGATCGTGAGGAAGATCAAGAGCGGACGCCAGCGCCTCGATGCGCTCTTTCCACGCTGCGTTAGCGGTCGCCTGATCTGGATAATCCGCCGCCCGCCAGGGTTGTTTCAGCGGCAGTGCTATGCGGAACTTCGGGCATGGTGCGTGCTGAAGGTGAATGTATTTCTCATCCGACCCAATAACTTCGGCGCCCTCGGCAACGGCCGCGAGATAGCCCTTCTCATCCCGCAGAAAGTCCGCTGGCGTTGCGTCATTGTTTTTGGCAAAATACCGATCCCAGTTTGTCACCGAAACATCGGTTTGGGTGGTCATGTGCGAATGAGTGGACGAAACGACGGCTTCCCAACCTTTGGCGTTCAGTGCTGCGGTAATTTCGTCCAGCGTGGTTCCGCTGTCCGAGTCCAGAAACGCAACGTCAATCTGGGTGGCTTCCTCCTTTTTGCGCTTGTCACCCGAGAATATGGCGGGAACGATGCAATTCCCCTCCTTCGACCCAGGGACGTGCGCGGTTAGCATTTCGACCATCGCCGGCCAGGAAACCCGGCGCGCGTCCCCCCAGGTCGATTGGGTGTGCGACGCGCCGAACGTAAATCCGAACGTCGTGGCGCTGTCGGTCGGGCCGGCCATGAGCATCACTCCGTAGCGCCTGGATTCCCAGCCTCAATGGCAGCGATCACGGCTTCGGAAAACCGATCGGACGCGGCGCGGTCTGCCCACTCCAGGATCGGCGCGTACACGGGCTTGCCGTTGTCTCCACGCTTTACCGAACCGTCTTGCATCAGCACCGGCTTCGACGGCAGCGCGGCCCACGCACGCCCCTCGCTATGGCGATGAACAGCGATATCGTGGATCTTGAGCGCGGCACCCAATCGAACGCTGGCAAAGCCGCGTAGTGTGTTTCTGGTGATTGGGCGCCATGTCAGTAGCGTAACAGGCATCGGACTGGTCATCGGCATTTCCTTCATGTGAGCCGCTGGCACGGCTGGTGGATCGATAAGACTTAGTTGCGGATCATTGCCGTCCTCCGAGGACTTGCGCCGCGATGGCAATAACTTCGAGCGATGCGCGATCAGGGCCGGCCATGACGGCGATATGGCATACGATGCGCTGTTGAATGGTCAGGTCGTTTCGGTCGAGTAGGACGATCGCGCATTCCCAGGCCCTCGCGTTCATCGGGCCACCTCAACCGGATCACCCGGCAACGCCACCCACTCAGGAACATGGATCACCGATACCGCGACCTGATAGCCGCCATCGGACTTGACCCCCGTCAGCCGGTACACATACCCGGATCGACTGGTCAGCCGGGCCGTCACGCCGTCACCATCGCGGGTTAGAAGGCCAGCCATCATGGGTTCGTCCGGAACCTCGACCTCGACAGCCTGAATGGGTGCGGCTCCCCGCTTGCGGCCCGAAACGCAGAACCAGCATCGGGAACCGTCCATTTCCGCCGCGAGCATCCCGATCGGCTCACCGCATCCGGGACATGGTTTGGTGCAATCGTGATTGCACGCCGGCGGCGCGTGGATACGCATACAGGACGGGCACACATCGCCGAGCATGGCGACCACGCGGGCCATCAGTGCGGCACCCGCTGCTGGCGGGCGACTGACCGGGCGATGGCAGCGGATGAGGGTTTGGAGGAACGGGGCTTGGCGACCTTGCGCGGCTTGGCGGCTTTGAGTTCGGCGGCGCGATCCAGCGCGGCTAGACGCTCGCCCATCTCAACCAGGATATTCCGTGAGTTGGGATGCAAGCGGAATCCAGCCTTGACCACCAACTCGAAGAACTCGGGCAATGTCCAAGCGCATCCGGTCGGTATGCCGCGCTCGGTCAACAACCGCATGGTCGTTTCTTGGCCCGGCGTCGGCCCGTTCTTGCCCCGCTTTAGTTCAAATTGCGCGTAGATTCCGGTGTCGCGCTGGTAGATGTAGAAATCGAGGTGAGAGGGCTTGATGCCCATCGCTTTCTGCCGCTGGCGCCATGCCATCTGCGCTTGCTCAGACTTGCCGATTGCAGCACCGCTATGGTCAACGGCCGTGTGGTAAAAGTCGCCGACCAGTATCCGGTCAAGGAGGGCATCGACTATGTGGGACAGGCGGTGTTCGGGCTGGTCCATCACTCGCCCACCGCCGGAATATGGTCAAGAATGAAACAAGCGATATGCCGCCCTGTGCCCTTTCCTTCCGTGCCATCCTCAGTCGCCAGCCAGCGGACATCCTTCAAATTACGAACGACTGCCCCCGCTTCGAGAAGCATCAGGAGCCACTTGTCCACCGGATACACCAGAACAACACGCTTGCCCTGTTTATGCTCGGCAATGGCCTTGCGGACCCAGGCAGTCGGACCTTTCTTCTTGCCTTCGTGAATGATCGAACCGAAAGGGGGATTGACGTAATTAGACGCACCCCACGGCTGGGTTAACCCGTCGAAATCGTCAGGCTTTGGGTATGGGCACGGATCCCATGTAAACTGAAACTCGGCATGCAAACTGGCGTATAAGTCGGGGGGCGTTAGCCAATAATGGCGACCGTCCGCACTGTTTCCCACATGGAATTTATTTTCTTCTGGCGGCAGTTGGCTTTGATGCGCGCTCATCCCCGCACCCTCACGATATCCAGCGTTGACCCGTCCGCCGCCAACGCATGAGTCCGAACATTCGTCCCGATCGCGAGCGCACGATCCGTATAGACCGTCGTCAACTCCCCAGGCGGCACATCCTGGATATCCAATCCGCCATCCTGCAGATCGGCATAAACCCGAATCGCCACTGCAACCCGGATCGGATCGGTAGCGCGGCGCCGTGCTTCGCCAAAACTGGCGCCGTGTGGTGATCTCGGCATGTCTGACCCTCATCGGCAGATAGGTCTGTCACCCCTGGCAGGGTGTAGGCACGGCCGGCGCGTCCCTGGCAGGATGCGCCGGTCGGTTAGGCGTTAGGGTGCGACGCCGT
>JAJZHU010000136.1 GCA_021798375.1 Pseudomonadota bacterium
CGAACCGACCGAAGCCAGGAAGATCATCCAGCGTTCCATCCGCTCCATCTCGCGCACGATCGTTACCGTGATGGCGCGGTCCACGCGTTCTTTCACCCCAGTGCGGCCGATATCGACGCCGGCGATGCGCGCGGTGCGGCGCCATTCGGCCATCGCCGCGCCAAACACGGCGGCGATCGGGTTTTGTGGCTGCGCGCCTTGCTGTTCATACAGATCGTCGAGGCTGCCGCCCGACCAGAAACGGTCTTCAAACGTATCCGCGGCGCGATTGGCGCGGCGCAGGGTGAAGGTTTTTTCGAACATGATCGCCCAAACCCACACGCTGGCGAACAGCAGCCCCAGCATCACGATTTTCACCACGATGTCGGCTTGAATGAACAAGCCCCACAGCGATAAGTCGCTTACCGCGGCAGCCCCCAGATTTACGGCATTAACCGTTTGATCCACGATTTAGATCCCCCAACCAAGCTGCTAGAGCAAAATGCCATCACTTGCTACCGCTTGATGACATAAAATTGCTCGCTAAAACAAACACCTAAAGCCTGATGACGCAGATAATCCGTTCAACCCAAAGTCATCAGGCTTTAGTCGAACCAAGCTGTCAGCTCATCCATGCGGCAAGCACGGCGTGCCAACGCGCCGGTATTCGGGCGGGACGACCATCGCCCAACCCCACGCAAACCAATCCCACGGTCAGCACCGCGACCGTTATGTCGCCATCGCTGACCACCTGGCGCAAACGCGTTGAAGCGCCGCCCAGTTGCTCGACCGATGTCGCGACTCGAAGCCATGCATCCAGCCGCGCGGGACGCAGATACTCGATTTCGACGCGCCGCACCATGAAGATCGTGCCATGCAATCTTTCCATTTCTGCATGTGGCGCGCCTGCATCACGCAGAGCTTCGGTGCGGGCGCGCTCGGCAAAGCGCAGATAAGAGGCGTGATAGACCACGCCGCCCGCATCTGTATCTTCGTAATAGACCCGCAAGTGATAGTGATGCGCTCCGGCAAGCATCGTGAAATTCGGCCCTCAAGCAACAAAAGGTTATTGGCGCGGTTTGGCGGCAAAGAAGAGTCAAGAATCTTCTTTTTTGCAAAAAAGAAGCAAAAACTTTTAGTTATTAAGAATATTTCATAGAGCGAAGGGGTCTTCTGGCAACAAATCGAGTTGGGATTCGCGTGATGGGGGCACCAGACCCAGGTGACGCCAACCGGCTTCGCCCAGCATTCTGCCGCGCGAGGTGCGCAAAATGAGGCCTTCCTGGATCAGATAGGGCTCGATCACGTCTTCCAGCGTGTCGCGGGCTTCGGCCAGGGCGGCGGCCAGTGTTTCCACCCCCACCGGGCCGCCGCCGTGATGTTCGGCCATGCGGCGCATGTAACGCCGGTCCATCGCATCCAGGCCGCGCTTGTCCACCTCCAGGCGCAGCAGCGCGGCGTCGGCGATTTCACGATCGACCAGATCCTGACGCGCCACCGCGGCGAAATCGCGCACCCGGCGCAACAGCCTGCCGGCGATGCGCGGCGTGCCGCGGGCGCGGCGGGCGATTTCGGCGGCGCCATCCGGGGACAGCGCGAAATTCAGCTTTTCGGCGCCGCGCCGCACGATCAGTTCCAGTTCCTCGGGGGTATAGAATTGCAGCCGCAGCGGGATACCGAATCGGTCGCGCAGGGGGGTTGCCAGCAATCCTGCCCGCGTGGTGGCGCCCACCAGGGTGAAAGGCGGCAGATCGATGCGCACGGTGCGGGCGGCGGGGCCTTCGCCGATGATCAGATCGAGCTCGAAATCCTCCATCGCCGGGTAGAGAATTTCCTCGATGGCCGGCTGCAGGCGGTGGATTTCATCGATGAACAGCACATCGCGTGGCTGAAGATTGGTGAGAATCGCGGCCAGTTCCCCCGCCCGCTGGATCACCGGGCCGGAGGTGGCGCGGAACCCCACGCCGAGTTCCCGCGCCACGATCTGTGCCAGCGTGGTTTTGCCCAGGCCGGGCGGACCGTGCAGCAACACGTGATCCAACGCCTCGGCGCGGCCCTTGGCGGCCTCGATGAAGATCATCAGATTTTCGCGCGACGCCTTTTGCCCGACGAACTCGGCCATGGTTTGCGGCCGCAGCGAGGCTTCGGCGGCATCTTCCATCGAGCGTTTGGCGGAAATGGGGCGGTCTTCGGTCATATGGCAGGGGTGCCTTACTTGGCGAGTTCCCGCAAGCCTTCGCGGATCAGAATTTGAATGTCGCCGTCCTTGCCGATGCGGGCCTCGACGCGATCCATCGCGGCCTGGGCTTCGGGGCGGCGATAGCCGAGATTGATCAGGGCCGACACGGCGTCGGCGGCGATACCTTGCGGTGGCGGCGGAATGACGACCTGAAAGCCGGTGCCGCTGGGCATGGCGCCGGCTTTTTCGCGCAATTCGGTCAGCAGGCGGACGGCGAGCTTTGGCCCCACGCCGCTGGCGCGCGTGAGCGAGCCGCGATCGCCTGCCTGGATGGCGGCGATCAGATCGCGCGGCGACAGGGCGGAGAGAATGCTCAATGCCACACGCGCGCCCACGCCTTGCACGGTGGTGAGCAGGCGGAACCAATCGCGCTCGGCGCTTTCCATGAAGCCGTAAAGGCTGATCGAATCCTCGCGCACCTGGGTTTCGATCAGCAAGCGGGCCACGCCCTCGGCGGAGGCGAGTTGTTCGAGGGTGCGGGTGGAGGCGAACACCAGATAACCGACGCCGTTCACATCCATGATGCAGCGGTCGGCTTCGATGGCTTCGGGGCGGCCGGTGAGGAGGGCGATCATGGGGCGAGTCGGTCCTGGGATGCGGGTGCCAAGAAGAACCTGCTTTGGCGAGAAAAAGAAGCGAAAAACGAGGGGGCGCGTTCAGGGGGGGGCAGGCAGTGCAATTGATCCAGGCCCAAAATCAGCCTTTCCAGCCCGTTGAACCATTCATGTGCCGGCTTTTCTGTATCGGCGCCAATATGTTGATATATGCGCCCGAGATCACGGGTGGCGTGGGGGGTGATCTCAACGCGAAATGCCATATTCGCCGCGCATGTCGTTGAATACATCTTGTGCCGGCCGGGTCTGGCCCTGGGCCATCTGTTCGCGCCCTTGCCTGATGCCCTCGGCGGCGCTCGCCGCTGCCGCCGGATCCAGTAGTCGTTGATAGGCCGCGGCATCTTGCACCACGGCAGCCGCCTTGCCATTGACGGTGAGGATCACGGGCCGCTGCGTTTGCCGCAAATGCCGCCAATTGCCAGGCGGCCTATCGCCAGCGCACCGATGGCGATCGCACCGAATGCCGCAGCACCCAGCGCGAGCGCCAGCAGGCTGGCGGTGGAGATGGCCGTGGGCTGCCCCAATCTTTCGAGTGTCATGGCGATCTTCCTAATGCGATGGCAAGTGATGGCATATCGCTCTATGCGTCGGTTTTTGCCCAGTCCTTGCCGGGAATGATCCGCCGCATAAATTCATCAAACAGCGGCACGGTAAATGCCGTATCGCCGTGCGTCGGGCTCCAAATCATGCCTTTCACAATCAGGCTGCTGCGAACAGGCCCCAACGACGATGTAAAGCGGGTGAGTTCAGCGGCAATATCGCCGGAGCGATGCGGTCCCGGCCCCAATTCAGCCATCGCCCGCAGATATTGCTTTTCTTTGGGGGTCAGCCGATCGAACCTGACTCTGAAGAAACTCTCGTCCAATGTTGCGATCGCTTCATTGGAGGCAATTTCGACATCCTCGGCGGTGATGGGGCTTTTTTCCGCGATGTCCCAGGCGTGTTTTCCCCATTCCTGAAGGAAATACGGGTAACCTTTGGTTTTGGCGACGATCTGCGCGACAGCGGTTGCCTCGATCGTCGCGTTTTCGTGTTCGATTGGTTTTACAATGGCTTCAGCGGCGTCATCGGGATTCAGCGGGCCGATTTCCGGAAAATCGAACAATCGTTCAGCGTATGATTTGGCTTCCCCCAACTTTCCCCGCAATTGGGGCAACCCCGCGCCGATCACCGCCAAAGGCAATTGTTTCTGCGCGCTGCGGTGCAAGGCAGAGATCAGCGCTGCCAGTTGCGGTTCTTCAACATATTGCAATTCATCGATAAAAATTGCGACCACGGTGTCTGCCGCCTTTGCCGCCAGACCTACCTGCTCCAGCAACATGGCAAGATCGCCTTCAAGATCGCCGTTATCGGCAAGACCTGGTTCGGGATCGAAATCGAAGCCGACTTCGATGTCGTGGTAAGTCACCTTTAACGCGCGGGCAAAACCGGCCAATGCTTTCAGTCCTCGCACCGCGTGCTGCATCGCATTGCCGACGCGGTTCAAACGCAACAGCGCCAATCGTAGTTGGGGCGCCAGCATGGCGGGAAGCGATCGTCCTTCCGGCGCCTCGATCCGAATGGTGATGATGCCATCGGCGTCGGCATCTTTCATGATCTGATCCAGCAGCACTGTCTTGCCAACGCCGCGCAACCCAACCATCATCACACTTTTGGCCGGACGGCCAATGCGCAGACGCTGCAGGCACAAATGCATTTTCCGGCGCACGCTGTCGCGGCCAACCAGTTCGGGCGGGGGGCTGCCTGCACCGGGAGCGAATGGGTTGCGGACGGGATCCACAGTTTATGCCTAATTTACGTAATTTATATCGCGTGCATAATATGCAAAAATTTTATATAAATTGCAAGTCCGAATGAAAAGCCAAACTCCTATTGCCCCCAAGCCATCTTCGTCGCCCGGTGGTGCGCGTGGCAGATCGCCACCGCCAGCGCGTCTGACGCATCGGCGCGGGCGATGGTGGCGCCCGGCAGCAGGCGGTGCACCATCACTTTCACCTGGTTTTTGTCGGCGTTGCCGTTGCCGACCACCGAGGATTTGACCGATTTGGCGGCGTATTCGGCCACCGTGATGCCGAACAGGGCGGGCACCAGCAGGCACACGCCGCGGGCGTAGCCGAGTTTGAGCGTGGAGGAGGCGTTGACGTTGACGTAGGTTTCTTCCACCGCCGCCTCGTCGGGGCGGTGGGTTTCCAGCAGCGCCATCAGCCCGTCGTGGAGGAATTTCAGCCGTTCCGGCACGGATTGGGCCGAGTCGGTGGCCAGCACGCCGCAGGCGACATGGCGCAGGCGGTTGCCGCTGGCCTCGATCACGCCCCAGCCGGTGAAGCGCAGACCGGGATCGAGGCCCAAAAGCAACATCAGGCGGAAAGTTTCTGCATGATTGCATCGGGGATGTCGAAATTGGCATAGACGTTCTGCACGTCGTCGCTGTCTTCCAGCACGTCGATCAGCTTGAGCAGCGATTTGGCGCGGTCTTCATCCAGCGTGACGAGGGTGGTGGGGCGCCAATCGAATTTGGCGGATTCGGGGGCGCCGAAACGGGCTTCCAGCGCATCGCGCACGGCGAACAGATCGTCCACGCCGCAGGTGATTTCATGGGCTTCGTCGTCGGATTCCACATTGTCGGCGCCGGCCTCGATGGCGGCCTCCAGCATGTCGTCGTCGCTGGCGGCTTTGGCCGGATAGCGGATCGCCCCCAGGCGATTGAACAGGAACGACACGGCATTGGTCTCGCCCAGCGCACCGCCGTGCTTGGTGAAGGCCGAGCGCACCTCGCCCGCGGTGCGGTTGCGATTGTCGGTGAGGGCCTCCACGATCACGGCGACGCCCGCCGGGCCATAGCCTTCATAGCGGACCTCGAAATAATCCTCGCCGGTGGTGGCGCCGCCGGCTTTTTTGATCGCCCGGTCCACCGTGTCGCGCGGCATGTTCGATTTCAGCGCCGCCGTGACGGCCGCCCGCAGCCGCGGATTGGCGGCGGGGTCCGGCAGGCCGGTGCGCGCCGAGACGGTGATTTCGCGGATCAATTTGGCGAATTGGCGCCCCCGGCGCACATCCTGGGCACCTTTGCGGTGCATGATGTTCTTGAACTGACTGTGGCCAGCCATCAGCTGTTATCCCGATAAAATGAGTGTCGCGATCTTTTACAACCCCCAGGCCGGAATGGCAAAAGCTGTGGTTTTGGGGGTGTGTGGTGTAAGATGCCATGCTACCAGTTGCACTTCCGCCCTAACATCGGAGGCCAGAATAATATGATCAACGACGCCGAACTTGTCTCTTTGTTCAAAAACGAAGCCGAACGCCGTGCCGAATTTGGGGCGAAAATGCCGCCCGAAGCCGTATCGGCCGAGGCGCTGAACGCCGCCCGCGAGATGGGGTTATGGCTGATGGGAGCATTCGTGCGCGAGGCGCGCCCGGTGATTGATGGCGTGCGCGAACTGATCGAACCGCATGGCTATAGCTTCACGCCGTTGCATCCGTTGTATGGCCGCGCCCTGGCATTGCAAATCGACCTGATCCGTAACGACGATGGCGCGCAATTCGCGCCGTTGGTGTTTGCGCTCGATCGCGTCAGCGGCGAATTGCGCGCGTTCGTGCAACAATTCGATGGGCGCGAGGCGCCTGATTTCAAGGAACCCAAAGCCCGCGCCCGTGCATCGGTTGATGCGGCGTGGCTAAACGGCGTGTTGCGCGATTATGTCGCCTGTATGCTGCGACGGCGCCGGGTGGAAGGCGCGAACTGATTATTTGTAAAAATAAGGTAACTCCCAAGCCCCTAC
>JAJZHU010000137.1 GCA_021798375.1 Pseudomonadota bacterium
TGGTGCCGGAAGACGGCAATCTCATCGAGAACGTGCGCAACACCAACGCCGACGTCATTGTCTGCGCGCTCGACAGCGCCTCACGCGATACAATCGAATCGATGGGCGCCCTGCATCGGGGCGAACCACGGCCGGTGGTGATGTTCGTCGATCGCTCGGAGCCGGGGCGAATCGAACAAGCCATGGAGGCGGGCATCGCCGCCTATGTGATCGAAGGCTTGGCGCCACAACGGGTGAAGCCGGTGATCGACGTCGCGATCGCGCGATTTCGTGCCCACCGCCAGTTACAGGACCAACTCGACGAGGCGCGAATGGCGCTATCCGACCGCAAATTGATCGATCGGGCGAAGCTGATCCTGATCAAACAACGCCATATGACCGAAGACGAAGCCCACCGCAGCTTGCGCAAATTGGCGATGGAGCAGGGGCGCAAACTCCGGGATGTCGCGGAGAGCGTGATTTCGCTGAGTGATATGATCAAGCAATAGGCATTAATTGCCCATTAATGATGCATATAAATTAATTTTCAAATCATTGCATTTTTTTGGTGCATTTTAGATCGCGTTGGGTAAAACTCATCTCACGGTGCAGCGCAGCATATTCGCGCTGTAACAAGCCAACGGCGGTTTGTTCTCGTCCGGCCTGAACCTCACTCGCGGTCCAATGGCGGCCCGCTCATTCGCACGACGCCCGGTTTCGTCCGGCGCCTGCGTGGAGAGCGACGATGGTATCAGCCGCGCCTTTCACATTCACCCAGGCCCATTTTCGCCTCGGCTTTGTGCCGCTGGTCGATGCCGCACCGCTGGTGGTGGCCGCTCACCGGGGTTTCTTCGCCCAACATGGCCTACGGGTGGATCTGGTGCCCTGCGCCTCGTGGGCCAGTCTGCGCGACCGGCTGGCGTTTGGCGTGCTGGAGGGTGCCGCGATGCTGGCGCCCATGCCGATCGCCACCAATCTTGGCCTGGGCGGCGTCGAGGCCAATCTGCGGGTGATCGGCACGCTCAGCCACAATGGCAACGCGATCACGCTCGGCGCCCGCTTGTTGCAGGAAATCCGCTGGGCCGCCCCCGGCCTGTGCGATCAGCGCCCTTTGCCCGCCAAGGCCCTGGCGGCCGCCCTGGCGGCGCGGCGCGAAGCCGGGCGCGAAAAACCCACCCTGGCGGTGGTGTTTCCCTTTTCCTCCCATAATTACCTCTTGCGCGATTGGCTGGCCTCCGCCGGCATCGACCCGGAACGCGACGTGCGGCTGGTGGTGGTGCCCCCGCCTCAGGTAGCCGAACGGCTTGCCGCGGACGAGATCGACGGATTTTGCGCCGGTGCGCCCTGGAGTTCGCGCGCCGTGGCATTGCGGGCCGGCGAAATGGTGTGCATTACCGCCGAAATCTGGCCCGATCATCCCGAGAAGATCCTCGCGGTGCGCGACGAATGTCTGGAAACCCGGCAATCCGGTCTGATCGCGCTAATGGCGGCGCTGTCCAAGGCAGGTGCCTGGCTCGATCGCGCCGAGGCCGACGATCTGACCGAAGCGGCCCGCCTGCTCAGCACCCATGGCGGGCTTGCGATGCCGGTGGCCACCATCGCGGGCGTGCTGGCCGGCCGGATCATCACGGCGCCAGATCACGCGCCAGTCGATTTCGCGCCATTCCGCTTCTCAAAATTAGCGCCCGATCCCGCCCATGGCCTGCGCTGGCTGCGGGAAATGCGCCGCTGGGGCCATGTGCCGGAAGACACGCAAGACGCGCTGATCGATCGCATTTGGACCAACCACATTTGGCAACAGACGTTTGCATGTCAGGAGGTTTCCTCATGTATCTAAATAATAATTTGCCGCGTGCGACAGACGGCGTGGGACTTTCCGCAAGCGTGGCGGCCACGCGGGCGTTGATCCTGATCGTCGAAAAAGACACCGATCTGATCGCGTCCATCACCGCGCAGCTGGAACAATTGGGCATCGACCTAAGCGCGCTGGCGCGCCCCGCCGCCGGCCCCTCGGATGACATCTCCGCATTTCATGATCTCTCGCTCAATCGCAGCACCTTCCGGGTCACGCGCGCGGGGCAAGAACTACAGATGGGCCCAACCGAATTTCGTTTGCTCGATTTCCTCATCCGCGCCCCGCGCCGGGTCTTTTCGCGCGATCAACTGCTCGATGGCGTCTGGAGCGATGTCCATGTCGAACCCCGCATCGTCGATGTTTACGTCGCCAAACTGCGCCGTTGCCTTGCCAGCCAAAACCAGCCCGATCTGATCCGCACCGTGCGTGGCAATGGCTACGCACTCGACCTGGCTTAAGGAATTCCTGTTCATGAACATGATCGTCAACCCCAAGGAACGGCTGGTACTGGTAGGCAACGGCATGGCCGGCATCCGCGCCATCGAGGAAATCCTTGCGCGTGCGCCGGGCCGCTTTGCCATCACCGTGTTCGGCGCCGAGCCCCACGGCAATTACAATCGCATCATGCTCTCGCCGGTGCTGTCGCGCGAAAAAAAATTCGAATCGATCATCACCCATGACCTCGCCTGGTACGAAGAACAAGGCATCGAGTTGATCTCCGGCGAAGCGGTCGTCGAGATCGACCGCATCAATCAGACCGTCACCAGCGCCGCCGGCACCAGTCGTGGCTATGATGTGTTGCTGCTCGCCACGGGCTCCATGCCATTCCTGCTGCCGGTGGAAGGCAATGATCTGCACGGCGTGGTCGGCTTCCGCGATCTGGCGGATGTCGAAAAAATGCTGAAAATCGCGGGCGCCAAGCGCCATGCCGTGGTAATCGGTGGCGGCTTGCTGGGGCTTGAGGCCGCCAACGGCCTGATGCTGAACGGCATGGACGTGACCGTGATCCATCTGCCCCCAACCCTGATGGAACGGCAGCTCGATCGCGAGGCCTCGGAATTGCTCCAACGCGATCTCACCGCGCGCGGCCTGGCCTGCATCACCGGCGCCAACACCGCCGCCCTGATCGGCAACAGCCAAGACGAAGTCATCGCGCTGCGCCTCAAGGACGGCCGCGAATTTCCGGCCGATCTGGTGGTGATGGCCGTGGGCATCCGCCCCTCGATCACGCTTGGCAAACATGCCGGGCTCGACTGCAATCGCGGCATTCTGGTCGATGATGGCATGCGCACCTCCGATCCCCTGATCTGGGCGGTGGGCGAATGCATCGAACATCGCGGCGTGTGCTATGGGCTGGTCGCGCCCTTGTTCGACATGGCAAAGATTTGCGCCGATCGCATCACTGGCGTTGCGGCCTCGAATTATATTCCCGCCGAATCCCCCACGCGCCTCAAGGTCACCGGCATCGACATGTTCTCGGTCGGCGCCTTCGATGGCGGCGAGGGCTGCGAAGACATCATCATGCGCGACAGTTCGCGCGGCCAATACCGCCGCGTCGTCGTTAAGGAAAATCGGGTTGTCGGCGTGCTGCTCTATGGCGATGCGGCCGACGGCGCCTGGTATTTCGATCTGATGAAACAAAAAACCGATATCGCGCCAATCCGCGGCGGCTTGATTTTTGGCCCTGCCTTCGCCGCGGACGGCACCGCCTCGGGCGCCGACATCGGCGCCATGGCGGACGACGCCGAGATTTGCGGCTGCAACGGTGTCTGCAAAGGCAAGATCGTCGGCGCGATCAAGGAATTCGGCCTCTCCACGCTCGATGAAGTGCGCGCCCGCACCAAGGCCTCGGCCTCTTGTGGCAGTTGCACCGGACAGGTCGAGAAAATTCTGGCGTATGCCGCGGGCGACGCCTATAAGGCCGGCCCCAAGATCAAACCAATGTGCAAATGCACCACCCACGGCCACGATGCGGTCCGCGCGGAAATTCGCGCGCGCAAACTGATGTCGATCCCCGCCGTAATGCGCGCGTTGAATTGGAAAACCACCGATGGCTGCGCGTCCTGCCGCCCGGCTTTGAATTATTATCTGCTGTGCGAATGGCCCGGCGAATATCAGGATGATTTTCAATCGCGCTTTGTTAACGAACGCATGCATGCCAACATCCAGAAAGACGGCACCTATTCGGTGGTGCCGCGCATGTGGGGCGGGGTAACAAATGCCGCCGAACTGCGCGCCATCGCCGATGTGGTCGAACGCTATGATATCCCCAGCGTCAAGGTCACCGGCGGGCAGCGCATCGATCTGCTCGGCGTGCGAAAGGAGCAACTTCCCGATGTGTGGCGCGATCTGAACGACGCGGGCATGATATCGGGTGCGGCCTACGCCAAGGGTCTGCGTACGGTAAAAACCTGCGTGGGATCTGAATGGTGCCGTTTTGGCACACAGGATTCCACCAGCATGGGCATCGGGCTTGAAAAAATGACCTGGGGTTCCTCGACCCCCGCCAAGGTGAAAATGGCGGTGTCGGGCTGCCCGCGCAACTGCGCCGAATCCTCGATCAAGGATTTCGGCGTCATCGCCACCGAAAGCGGCTGGGATCTGCTGGTCGGCGGCAATGGCGGCGTGAAATTGCGCGAGACCGAACTGTTGGCAAAAGTCGCCACCGCCGGGGAAGTTCTGGAATACGCCGCGGCCTTCATGCAACTCTACCGCGAAGAGGCGCGTTATCTGGAACGCACCGCCCATTGGATCGAGCGCGTCGGCGTCGCCTATGTGCAATCGCGATTGCTTCCCGACGCCGCCGCCCGCAAGAACTTGCATGATCGCTTCTTGATTTCGCAAAAATTCGCCCAAATCGACCCTTGGGCGGAGCGCGCCCGCCAGGGTGTGCAGGCTCACGAATTCCGGCCTCTGGCGTTGGTGGAGTAGTACAATGACACAAGAAATTTGGCGCGAAATCGGCGTGATCGACGATATTCCACCGCTCGGGTCAAGGGTGATCTCCGTCAACGCGGGCGATATCGCCATCTTCCGCACCAGCGACGATCATGTCTTTGCGCTGGATGATCTATGCCCGCACAAGCAAGGGAAGCTAAGCCAAGGCATCGTGCATGATCGCGCCGTCACCTGCCCCTTGCACTCCTGGGTGATTGGCCTGGACGATGGCAAGGCCCTCGACCCCGATGAGGGCTGCACAAAGACGCACGAAATACGGCTTGAAGGGCGGCGAATTTTCCTAAGGCTGACCGCCTGATGGAGGGCGTTCGTTCCACCTGCCCTTATTGCGGCGTCGGCTGCGGCGTTATCGCCGGTGCCGATAAAATAATCGGCGATCCGAATCATCCGGCAAATTTCGGCCAACTTTGCGTCAAGGGCGCAGCACTTGCCGAAACGCTCGACGACTCCACCAGACTGCGTACCCCGCAAATCGACGGGCGCGAGGCCAACTGGAACGACGCGCTCGATTTGATCGCCACCCGATTTCGCGCCGCAATCGATGAACACGGCCCCGACAGCGTGGCGTTCTATGTCTCGGGCCAATGTCTGACCGAGGATTATTATGCCGCCAACAAACTGATGAAGGGCTTCATCGGCTCCGGCAACATCGACACCAATTCACGTCTGTGCATGTCCTCGACCGTTGCGGGCAACCTGCGCGCCTTCGGCGAGGACGTTGTTCCCGGAATTTACGAGGATTTCGACCAGGCCGATCTGATCGTGCTCGCCGGCAGCAACACCGCCTGGTGCCATCCGGTTTTGTTTCAACGCATGACGGCGGCCCGGGCCAGGCGCGGCATACGCATCGTGGTGATCGATCCGCGCCGCACCGCCACCGCCGATGAAGCGGATCTATTCCTCCCGCTCGCCCCCGGCAGCGATGTCGCGTTATTTTCGGGCTTGCTGGTCTATCTTGCCGATCACAATGCGCTTGATGGCGACTATATTTCCGCCCACACGCGCGATTTTGCCGCCACCCTCGCCACCGCCCGGGCCGCAACGCCCTCGATTCCCGCCGTCGCCGCGGCAACGTCGCTGCCCATCGAAGACATCCTGCAATTTTACGAATGGTTCGCCGCCACCAAACGCAGCGTCACCGTCACCTCCCAGGGCATCAACCAATCCGCCAGCGGCACCGACAAGGTGAATGCCATCACCAATTGCCACCTCGCCACCGGCCGCATCGGCAAGCCGGGGATGGGGCCCTTTTCGCTCACCGGTCAGCCCAATGCGATGGGGGGGCGCGAAGTTGGCGGCCTTGCCAATCAACTAGCCGCGCACATGAATCTTGCCGACCCCGCCGATCGCGCGCGCGTCGAACGATTCTGGCGCGCGCCCAACATGCTCTGCGCACCCGGCCTCAAAGCGGTCGATCTGTTCGACCAAATGGCGGCGGGAAAAATCAAGGCCCTCTGGGTGATCGCCACCAACCCCGCCGTTTCAATGCCGCGTGCCGAAAAAGCGCGTCTTGGCCTTGATACTTGTCCCTTCGTCGTGGTTTCCGATTGCTGGTCCACCGACACCACGCGCTATGCCAATGTGGTTCTGCCGGCCGCCGGATGGGGCGAGCGCGACGGCACGGTGACCAATTCCGAACGCATGATTTCCCGCCAACGCCCATTCCGCGCCGCACCCGGCGAGGCGCGTCCCGACTGGTGGATGCTGGCCGAAGTGGCGCGCCGCATGGGCTGGGCCGAATCCTTCGCCTGGAGCGGTCCCGATGAAATTTTCGCCGAACACGCGGCGCTATCCGCGCATGA
>JAJZHU010000138.1 GCA_021798375.1 Pseudomonadota bacterium
TTATGGTGCGGAACTCGAAGTCCACGCGAATCTGGCAAATGGCTTGGTGTGGAGCGGAAGCGGCGACTATACCGACGCCTATCTGACACAAACCACCGCCGGAACGGGGGAGCAAAAAGGCGCTCCTTTGCAAGACATCTCGCCGTGGACTGCCAGCACCTCGCTGGACTATAGTTTTCCCGTGAAAGACATGGAAGGCTCCACGAGCATCGATTATGAATTTCAGGGCACCAGGACAGACGCAACCTATTACCCGATGAATCATCTGCCGGCGTATAGCCTGGTTAATCTGCGAGGAGGCCTTTCGGAAGATGCCTGGACTGTCTCAGTGTTCGTCGATAACCTAACGAACACCCGCTCGTTGATTACCGATACGACATCGCTTTCCGTCAATTTGCCCACCTTTAATCGAATCGCGATGGGGCAACCTTTGACGATCGGTATGCAGCTCGATTACAAATTCCGATAGTACGCCTGAGAGCCTGGAGTTTGACGACCTGATGTTGATCAAAATATCAGTGTCATCAGACTCCGGCTTGTTGCCTATTCATGGTATTTCCGGCGTGAGAATGACGAGATCCAGGGAAATAAGATCCTCATAATGGACATCCATGCGATACTAACGGGCGATTGACGTTCCAATTATAAGGTCACGATGAAAAACCTTTCTCGGCGATGGCTTCTAAAAGCCACCGGTAAAGCCTCATTCGCCGCCGCCCTCGGCCAATGCTTCGTCTTCAGGACACTGGCAGCCACAGGCGACCCCCATGCTGTTTACCAATACACCGGGTGGGAGGAATTCCATCGCGCCCAGTGGACATGGGATAAAAAGACGCGCGGCGCTCATCTTATCAATTGCACCGGTGCCTGCCCGCATTTCGTCTATTCAAAAGACGGCGTTGTCCTGCGTGAGGAGCAATCCAAGGACATGCCCTCCATGCCCGGCATTCCCGAATATAATCCACGCGGATGCAGCAAGGGCGAGTGCGCTGTCGATTACCAATATGGTGCTCAACGCATTAAATATCCGCTGATCCGGGCCGGTGCGCGCGGCGAAGGTAAATGGCGCCGCGCTTCATGGGACGAAGCCCTTGAGATGATCGCGGACAAAATTGTCGATACCATCAAGAATGAAGCGCCCGATTGCATCAGCGTTTTCTCGCCGGTGCCGGCGGTGGCGCCCGTATCTTTCTCGGCCGGTCATCGATTTGCCCATTATATCGGCGCCCACACCCACACCTTCTATGACTGGAACGGCGATCACCCAACCGGCCAAACGCAGACCTGCGGTGTCCAAAGCGACGTGTCTGAATGCGCCGACTGGTTTAACGCCAAACTTATTATACTGTGGGGATCCAACCCAGCGATGACGCGCATTCCAGATGCGCATTTTCTCTCCGAAGCCGCGTTGAACGGCACCAAGATTGTTTGCATCGCGCCCGATTATAATGCAACGGCCATTAAATCGGATACATGGCTTCACCCCAATCCCGGCACCGACTCCGCGCTCGGCATGGCGATGGCGCATGTTATCATCGAGGAAAATCTCTTCGACGCGCATAATCTCAAGGAACAAACTGATCTGCCCTATCTCGTGCGCAGCGACACCACGCTTTTTTTGCGCGAGGCTGACATCGTCGAGGGTGGTTCGCCCGATAAATTTTATGCCTGGGATAGCAAGGCAGGCAAGCCCGTCATCATGAAAGGCTGTTGGGGCGACGAACCGGCGCAAACAGCGCCTCCCATTGGTTTTCTTGGACGCAACACAAATATTTTTCCCAATAATTACATCGATCTTGGCGATCTGGATCCAGCGCTTGAAGGCCGCTACAACGTGTTGCTCAAGGACGGCAAAACAGTCGAAGTGAGTCCCGTCTTTGAGACCCTTAAGGCACGCATCATCGACGAACACACGCCGGACAAGGCGGCGCAAATCTGCGGCGTTCCCGCCAAAGCCATCATCCGATTGGCCCGCGAATTTGCATCGGCAAAGCCGGCCATGATCATCTCGGGCGGCGGTGCCAGCCATTGGTATTATGGCGATAATCTATTGCGTGTCTTTCATCTGTTGTCCGCGCTCACCGCCAACACGGGCAAGAATGGGGGCGGCGTCAATCATTATACCGGACAGTGGAAACCAACCTTCCTTCCGGGAGTTGCAGCGCTCGCCTTTCCCGAGGGAACAGCCAAACAGCGTTTTTGTCAGACCACGATATGGACCTATATCCATGCCGAGATGAATGGCGAAATGAGCGGCTATAACAACATCGACACCGCCAAATATCTGCACGTGGCCATCGCCACCCATCAGATGCCAAATTTGCCAAGTGACGGGCGCACCCCGAAAGTGTTCATCGTCTATCGGGGCAACTGGCTGAATCAGGCCAAAGGCCAGAACCATGTGTTACGTAATTTGTGGCCCAAACTTGAGCTTGTCGTCGATATCAATATTCGAATGGATTCGACCGCGCTTTACTCGGATGTTGTTCTGCCGTCGGCGCATTGGTACGAAAAGCTGGATCTCAATGTTACGGAAGAGCACAGCTTTATCAACATGACCGAACCGGCCATCAAGCCGATGTGGGAATCGAAAACCGACTGGCAAATATTTCTCGCCTTGTCGAAAAAGGTCGCGGAAGCCGCGGAGCGCAAGAATTTCACCACATTCAATGATGCACAATTCATGTGGGACCGCAATCTATCGAATCTGTGGAATCAGATGACCAACAATGGCCGGTTGGCCGATGACGAAGCCGCCGCGCAATTCATTCTTGATAACGCCCCCCAAAGCAAAGGGATTACGTTACAAATGCTGCGCGACGACGGCCCGCAAAGATTCAAATCCAACTGGACTTCGCCGGTGAATGAGGGCGTGCCCTATGTCCCGTTCCAAAACTATGTCATCGGCAAAAAGCCATGGCCGACTCTTACAGGACGCCAACAATTCTACCTGGACCACCCGACTTTCTTCGCAATGGGTCTTGAACTGCCAACCTACAAAGCGCCGATCGATGCCGACAAATTCCCGTTCCGTTTCAGTGCGCCGCACAGCCGTCATGCAGTTCACTCGACATTCACTGACAACATCTTGATGCTACGCCTAAGGCGCGGCGGACCGACGGTTGAAATTTCTCCCATCGACGCCAAGCCCCTTGGCATCAACGACAATGACTGGGTTGAAGTGTGGAACGACTGGGGCAAGGTCGTTTGCCGTGTCAAGCTGCGCATCGGCGAGCAGCGCGGCCGGGTTACAATGTGTGGCACGTCCGAACTCTATCTGGACTTTATCGAAGGCGACTCCCAGAGCATTAGCCCGATACGCATCACCCCGACTCATTTGGTCGGCAACTATGGACATCTGGTGTTTCGGCCCAACTACTATGGCCCTGGCGGCACGTTAAGCGACGTGCGAGTGAACATCAAGCGCGTGGAAAAACCACCGACAGAATGGGACAATCTGCTGAAAATGGTGGATTCGGAGATCGGTATCGCAAATGACCAATAAATCGAAAACCCCACAACGGCAATTGGTGTTTGTGATTGACCTCAATAAATGCATTGGCTGTCAGACATGTACTGTTGCCTGCAAGAAGCTTTGGACGGCGGGGCCGGGGCAGGACTTTATGTACTGGCGCAATGTCGAGACGACGCCGGGAAAGGGGTACCCGATGCACTGGAAAAGCAAAGGGGGCGGATATAAAAACGGCGCATTGCAGATGGGCGATTTTCCAGCGCCGGATCAATATGGCGTGCCCTTTGATTTCGATTTCTTCGGCCGCCTGTTCGAGGGCAAGAAAGATCGCGTAAAGCCAAGTCCGGCGCCGCGATCTGCGCCAAACTGGGATGAAGATCAGGGGGCCGACGACTATCCGAATAACTTCTTTTTCTACCTGCCACGTATGTGCAATCACTGCGCCAAGCCCGCATGCCTTGAAGCCTGCCCGGAAGACGCCATCTACAAGCGCGAACAAGATGGTCTTGTCGTTATAAATCAGGACTATTGCTTGAGTAAAAAATCCTGCATCAAGGCGTGCCCTTATGCGAAATCCTATTATAATTCTGTCACCGAGACGGCGAATAAGTGCATCGGCTGCTTCCCGCGCGTTGAAAAGGGCGTTGAACCGGTGTGCGTCGCCCAATGCGTTGGCCGCGCGATGCATGTGGGTTTCATCGACGACGAAGCCAGTTCTGTCCACAAGCTTGTCAAGCTGTGGAAGGTTGCCATGCCACTCTACCCCGAATTCGGCACCGAACCCAATGTGTTTTACGTGCCGCCCATCCTTGGCTCCAACAGGGAAGACAATGACGGCGAAATATCCGGCAAGCCACGGATTCCCTTTGAGCACTTGATTGGCTTGTTCGGCTCCGGCGTGGTGATCACGCACGATCTTTTGAACGCCGAGCGCAATAGGAAAATAGCGGGGCAGGAATCTGAAATCATGGATGTATTGATCGGGCGGCGCAGCGCCGATATGATGAGTTTGTCGATAACATGAGACACATGGGTGAAACGACCGACACGGAGATTCAACATGAGCTTGGCACCAGTGAAAGATCGCTTGTTCGCAGCCACATGTATTTTCTGTTGGCGGCGGGGTTTTCATTTCCTTCGCGGCAGTTCCATTCCTGTCTGGCGGACGGGACTTACAGCGAGGATATATGCGCGGCGTTGGCGGCATTGTTCCCGGAACTATATGTAATATACAAAGATGAAATCGCATTCTCTCTGAGCACCGAATCTTCGTTCGAGGATTTCGAGGGATCCTTCCTGAGCGCATTTGAGATCAACATGCCGCAGCCAAGCGTGTCGCTTTATGAAGGCAGCTATGTCCAAAGAAACAACAGACCGGGGTTGCTGCTTGAAATAAAGGGATTTTACCGCCATTTCGGTCTGGAAATGGCCGCGTTGGTCAATGATCTCGATGATACACTCGCCGCGGAGCTTGAGTTCATGCAGTTCCTGACAGCCAAGCAGGCACAGGCGGACGAGCAGGGGACTGATTCAGCACCCTACCGGCTTGCGCAGCGTGATTTTTTGAAACGCCATCTTACGGCGTGGCTTCCCGCCTTCAGCGCCGCCGCCGCCAGCAATATCCGAAATGGTTTTTTTGTCGCGCTGGCCAAACTTGTGAATGATTTCGTGACACGCGATTTTACCGAGTCTCTTTCATGATGCCATCGACCGAGTCTGCCACCTATCACACCAGGATTACGATCTTTCTGCATTGGTTCATGGCGCTGGCGATTCTCGGCATGTTGACGCTGGGATGGGGCTTTGATTATCTTCCCAAAGGTGAGGTGAAGCTCGGCTTGATCGGAGCGCACAAATCGATCGGCATCGTGATCTTATTTCTTGGCATCGCCCGGTTGGCCCGGCGGATAGCGCACCACGCGCGGAGTTTGCCCGCAATCCAATGTCTTTGGGGGCGAAGAATAGCATCGACCACCCATATCTTGCTTTACGTCGCGGTAATTGGCCTCCCGCTTAGCGGCTGGATGATGGTCTCAGCCAGCCCTCGCAATATCCCAACCGTCCTGTTTGATATCTTACCGTGGCCGAACCTGCCGATTTTGCCAACGCTGGAAAACAGGGGGCAAATTACCAGATATCTTTTGACCGCCCATTGGTGGATGTCGATCGTGCTTGCGGCACTGATCGCGGGACATGCAATGGCGGCCTTAAGACATCACTTTATATCCCGCGACGATACATTATTGCGCATGATGCCGCGCCTTGGCGGCAAGCGTCCGGCCAACCACGCATAACGCCGGCGCCCGCGTGCGTGGGGCGCACCACTCCGAGACGAATTTGTATACAAACCCGCCAGGGCATGACCGGGGCGCGTTCGGCCACGCGAAGACGCGAACCATGATCTACGTCAAAGTTATCCACCCGACTTCATGTCATTAAGCAGTGGTTAGCGGTGGCATATTGCCGTTTAACGGCCCGCGCCCGCCGTCGCCCGCCAACAGACGGCGTACGGGGCAGACCGGCCCAGACCGCGCGGCGTCCCGCGCATTTTGGATACGGAAGCGGCTTTGAATACGCTAAGGCTGGGGGGGACTGCGGATGTTGCAACACGACGAGACGATCGAGAGCCGAGGCGGCGTGCATCCAACTGGTGCCGTGATGGTCGTGGGCGGCGGCGTCGCCGGCATGCAGGCCAGCCTCGATCTGGCCGAACAAGGCTTCAAGGTCTATCTGGTTGAATCAAAATCCGCCATCGGCGGCCATATGGCAAAGCTCGACAAGACTTTCCCCACCAACGATTGCGCCATGTGCGCCATCTCGCCCAAGCTGGTCGAGACCGGCGGCCATCTCAACATCGAAATTTTGACCAACACCGAGGTCGTGGGCGTCGAAGGACAGGCCGGCCATTTCACCGCCCGGCTGAAACGCAATCCCCGCTACATCGATCCCGACAAATGCGTCGGCTGCGGCGATTGCGCCAAAGCCTGCCCCAGCATCCTCTCCGACGAATTCAACGAAGGTCTGGCCCCCCGCCGCGCCGCCTATCGTATGTATCCCCAAGCCATCCCCACGGCCTATGCCATCGAGAAAAAGGGCGTGGCC
>JAJZHU010000139.1 GCA_021798375.1 Pseudomonadota bacterium
CAACAGATTATCGACCGCGGCGAACACGCTGATTTTCGGCGTTAGGCGATAGCTGGCATTTAAATTAACCACGAAAAATGTACCCGTGGTCTTGTTCTGATTCGATTCATCGCCGAACAAATAAGCACCGCTTTGCAATTTTGCCGTGCTGCCCAGGGTTAGATCATCCGTGACATCGTCGCTGATGCCGAATTTCAACACATGTTCCGGCACGCCGGGCAGATGATCGCCGGGACGCACAAAGATATTGCCGTTGGCATCGGCGTAGGGATTAAGCGGGCTCGACAATGTCAGCGGGGTTTGAAAACTGGCATCGGTCAGGCTGTAAGAGACCCAGAAATCCAGCGGTCCCTGAAGGTAAGCCGCACTGGCGTCCACACCTTGCCTGCGGGTGGAGGGTACATTCTGAAAATACGCCAATCCCGGCGTGGCGCTGCTTTCAAAAATAATATCGTCGCGCGAATCGGTGCGATATAAACCAAGCGCCCACGACCACGCATGATCATGCCCGCGCCAGCCAATTTCATAACCGCGGGCAATCACCTGCTTCAGAGGCGGATCGCCGACGAAGAAATTCGCCAGCGTGCAAGGACTGCTGGGGCCGGCGCAGGAAAGCTCGGCCGGATTGGGTGTGCGATTGGCTTCCGAGACACCAGCATAAAATGTCCAGACCTTGTTCGCATGCCAACTCAACCCCGCCGAGGGATTGAGATGATCATAATTATTGGCGCCGCTGATCGCGCCGCCATTGAAATCATGCAAATCCAGATTGGCGATATTTTCACGCGCGCCAAGCGTCAGCGCCAGATTGGGCGTGATGGCGAAAACATCGGACAGATAAATCCCGGTTGAAACGCTGGTGATGCCGACATGCACCGGTGCTATCGCGGCGGCGGGATCGACAAACACGATGCCGGGTCCAACGAACGCGCGCCCAATTGTCATGCCGCCAAGCGCGGCGCTGGCGCTGAATGTTGAAAATGCAACATCCCCGGCGACGCCTGCCAGAAATTTATTGGAACGCGCCAACACATCCTGATCGTCGGAAAATTGCACGGTGCTGCCTAGACGGTTTGTATTCACCGTCTGCACATTGAGCTGGGTATAAGGTCCGCCATTGCGAAAATCGGTGATGGGCGCGCCGCTCACCGTGACAAGCGGGGTTGCGCCATCGCACAAATACCCCGGCGCGGCGCAGACATTTACATTCGCCGTGTTGCCGTTGACGATTTTCTGCCGGTAATTTTCAACATAGAACGTCGCCTGCAGCGATTTTCCGGTGGCAATATCATAGGTTACATGCTGATTGATCTGCAAAACCTTGTCGATGGTAAGATTGGGCGAGGTAAATGCCGCACGCGGATCGGCATCGATCAATTGCACCGGCGTGGTGCCGGGACCATTCAGACGGTCCTCGGCGCTGGTGACGCCAAGGCTGTAGCTGCCGCCACTGCCGACATGATCGAAACGGCCATAGAATTGCCCGACCTGGCTCACCGAATGATCGCGCCAGCCATGGTCATAGGTTCCCGAAGCCGCCACATAAATCGCATTATTGCCTCGCGCCGCGCCATATTCCATTTCCGGATTGCCATAACCCGTGGTCCCACCCTCCAGCGACAATTCGCCACCCGGAGAATTAAATCCGTTTTTCAACTCGACCGAGAGACCGCCGCCGAGCGCATTCAACCCGAAGATCGGGTTGGCGCCTTCCAAATTGATGGATTTGATTGCATTATCGGGGAACAGCCCCCAATTCACCGTATCGCCAAACGGCTCGTTGAACCGCACCCCATCGACATAAACCGCCAGGCCCTGCCCATTGCCCAACAACGGCGAGGCCTCGAAGCCATGATAGAGCAAATTCGGCGCCACCATATTGCCTTGCGCATCGTCCAACACCACGCCGGGAGCGACGGCCGCCAGCGCATCGGTCGCGGTCCTGGTGCCGGTGCGGGCCATCTCGGCGCCCGAAAGCGCGACCACGCCGGCCGGCACCTGATCGAGATCAAGCCCATTGCCGATCAGCAAACGGTGATAAAGCACCTCGATCGTCTCGATCACGCTGGTGTGAATGCCGGCGTCCGGATTGCTTTGCGCCAAAGCGGGAAGCGTTACGAACATGGCGGCCAAGGCAAAACCAACCCGCCGCATTGGAACACAAAAGCCCACCTAAACAATATCCCCGTCGCCACAAATCATAACGTGCCCCGGCCAGGGCTTGCGGTTAACCTGCTGCCTCCGGTGGGCAAGCCCCCCTCATCAACCGGTGGTTTCATATCAACATACCCACAGGAGTTGTAACTTGGCAAAAATCGAACAGATCGAACTGGAACATCATCGCGGGCAGATCATTCAGGATGTGAAAGATCTGGTCGAAAAATACCGCGCGATTTTCGATTGGGACGTGCCGGAAATCGACCAAAAAGCCGCGGACAGGCTGATTTTGGGTGAAATTGACAAGGCTTTGGCGGCGGTTAGAGCAAAATTGCTGGAATGAAGATTCTGCCCTGATTGCGATTCCGATTCCATTCACCTTCGCCACGCTCTAAAATAGAGCGCTTCAATCAAAAACAAGGATAATCAGCCATGCGATCAAACCCGCCATCCGCCGATGCCGACCTGTCAACCGTTCTCACCCGCGCACTGCACGATCACTGGGGCTGGTTTCTGGCCGAGGGCATCGTCCTTACCGTGCTTGGGCTGGGCGCAATGATCCTGCCAAGCTTTGCCGGCGTCGTCGCGACGATCGTGCTGGGGTGGCTGCTTTTGATGGCCGGTCTGGTAGGGCTCATTGCCACCTTTAAAACACGGCAAGCGCCCGGATTCGCCTTATCGCTGCTGTCGGCGCTGCTGGCCTTGTTCGTCGGCGCGGTATTGGTGTGGAATCCCCTGAGCGGTGTCGTCACGCTCACCTATGTGCTCACCGCCTATTTCGTCATCGATGGCTTTTTGATGATTTTCCTCGCCATCGACCATCGCCGCCAACTGTCGGGCAGGTGGCAGTGGGTGCTGATCAACGGCATCGTCGATTTGATCCTCGCCGCCATCATCATCGCCGGTATGCCCGGCACATTGGTCTGGGTGCTTGGCCTGCTGATCGGCATCGACATGCTGTTCGGCGGCGGCTCGCTGATCGCCATGGCGTTGGAGGCCCACAAACCCGCGGCCAAATGACACCCTAGAGCATGATCGCCGCAGGTTGAATAACACGTAGGCGTGAATCATGCGTAAAAACAAAAAGCTAGAGCACGTTCGTCGCACGTATATGGTTCAACGTGATCCGAACGTGCTCTAGCCCGGAGCGCCATGATGAGCGAACAAAGCTGGGGATGCCGGCCAAAAGATCCCTTTCCCACCGCGGACATCGAGGGCTACGACTTATTGGCCCAGATCGCGCTCGACATGCGATCCTCGTGGAACCACGCCACAGACCAACTCTGGCAACAATTGGACCCATTGCTGTGGGAACTCACCCACAATCCCTGGGTCGTTCTGCAAACGGTTTCACGGGAAAAGCTGAAAGACACACTGGCCGATCCCGCTTTTCGCAAAACCATCGACGATCTGATCCAAACCCACGACAAGGCGGCGGCGGCGCCCACTTGGTTTCAACAATTCGCACCATCCTCCGCGCTTCAATCCGTGGCCTATTTCAGCATGGAATTCATGTTGAGCGAAGGATTGCCAATCTATTCGGGCGGACTTGGCAATGTGGCGGGCGATCAGCTCAAGGCGGCCAGCGATCTTGGCGTTCCGGTCATCGGCGTGGGGCTGCTCTATCAACAAGGCTATTTTCGCCAGGTGATCAACGCCGGCGGCGCGCAAGAGGCCGTGTTCCCCTATAACGATCCGGGACAATTGCCGATCACGCCGCTGCGTTTGCCGAACGGAGAATGGCTGCGCCTGCAACTCGACCTGCCCGGCTACCCGATCTGGTTTCGCGCCTGGCAGGCCCGGGTGGGCCGGGTGACGCTCTATCTGCTCGACAGCAACGACGCGGCGAATTTCCCGCCCTATCGCAGCATCACCAGCGAGCTTTACTGCGGCGACCCATACACGCGGCTGATGCAGGAAATGATTTTGGGGATTGGCGGGTGGCAGATGCTGGTGGCGCTGGGCATCGAGCCCGAAGTCTGCCATCTGAACGAAGGACATGCGGCGCTGGCCGTGCTGGAACGCGCGCGAAGCTTCATGCAAACAAGTGGGCTTTCGTTCGAGGCCGCCCTGGCGGCAACGCGCGCGGGCAATCTGTTCACCACTCACACCGCCGTAACCGATGGCTTCGATCGCTTCCCGCCGGCGCTGATCGAGCGTTGTCTGGGCGATTACGCGCGCACCCAACTGGGTGTGACATTGCATGATTTTCTCGCCCTCGGCCGGCAAGATCCGACTGACCCGAATGAAAATTTCAACATGGCCTATCTGGCGATCCGGGGCAGCGGTGCCGTGAACGGCGTCAGCCGCCTGCACGGCGGGATAAGCCGCCGGCTGTTCGCCCCGCTGTTTCCACGCTGGCCCGTGTGCGAAGTGCCGATCGGCCATGTCACCAACGGCGTCCACGTGCCAACCTGGGATTCCGAGGCCGCCGACCAGTTATGGACCGAGGCCTCCAACAAAGACCGCTGGCTGGGCACCACCGAAACGCTGGGCGATGCCATTCGCCGGGTGCCCGATGCCGCGCTGTGGCAATTTCGCGCCACAGGCCGGGCCGCATTGGTCGAATATGCGCGCGCGCGTCTGTCCTTGCAGTTGGCCTCGTCGGGCGCTTCCCCCGGAGAGGTCGAGGGGGCCAGGCATTTGTTCGATCCGCGGGTTCTAACGCTCGGATTCGCCCGCCGTTTCGCCACCTACAAACGGCCCAACCTGCTGCTGCACGATCCCGAACGGCTGCGGCGGCTTCTGACCAATCCCGAATTCCCGGTCCAGTTGATCCTGGCCGGCAAGGCGCATCCCGAAGATCGCAACGGCCAGGCCCTGATCTTGCAATGGACCCAATTCATCCGCCGCCCCGATGTGCGCCCGCACGCCATCTTCCTCGCCGATTACGACATGTTGCTGACCGAACAATTGGTACGAGGGGTCGATGTCTGGCTCAACACGCCGCGCCGTCCTTGGGAAGCAAGCGGCACCAGCGGCATGAAAATACTGGTCAATGGCGGTCTGAATATTTCCGAGCTCGACGGCTGGTGGGCCGAGGCCTATGCGCCCGAAGTGGGATGGGCGATCGGCGACGGCCAGGAACATGGCGACGACCCCGCCTGGGACGCGTTCGAGGCCGGGCAGCTTTACGATCTGCTGGAACATGAAGTGATCCCCGCCTTTTATACACGCGATCAACATGGCATCGCCAACGCCTGGGTGATGCGGATGCGCGAGAGCATGGCCCGCCTCACGCCGCGCTTTTCCAGCAATCGCACGGTGCGCGATTACACCACGCAATATTACCTCCCCGCCGCCGCCCGCTATCGGCAACGCACCGCCGCTTCCGGGCAAACCGGCGCGGCCATCGCCGAACTGCGGCACGAACTCGACCGCGAATGGAACGCGCTGCGCTTTGGTCCGGTCAAGATCGAAAGCGGCGACGGGTCGCACCGGTTTGAAATCAAGGCCGGTCTCGGCGCGATCGACCCCGCGAAGGTGCGAATCGAACTTTATGCCGACGGCTTCGGCGGCAATCCCCCCGAGCGTCACGAAATGACCGGCGTGCGCCAACCGGACGGCGATTATCTATACGCCGCCGCCATGGCTGCCACCCGCCCAGGCACGGATTTTACCGTGCGGGCCATCCCGAAAGACGATAAAATAGCAATCCCGCTGGAAGATGCGCGGATCATCTGGCAGCGCTGATGCGATCAGGGCCAGGGAATTTACCACAAAGTCCGGCCGTCGGCTTGCGTCCAAGGCCCGCTTTGTGGTTCTGTCCCGCCTCTTGGAGGGCCGAACATGAGTGGGCATAGCTATAAAGACGCGGGCGTCGATATCGAAGCCGGCGATGCGTTGGTCGAGGCCATCAAGCCCGCCGCCCGCGCCACCAATCGACCCGGCGTCATGGGCGGTCTGGGCGGTTTCGGCGCGCTGTTCGATCCCAGGGCCGCCGGGTTCAAAGACCCGGTGCTGGTGTCTTCCACCGATGGCGTGGGCACCAAATTATTGATCGCCATCGAAACCGGGATGCATCACACGGTGGGCATCGATCTGGTCGCCATGTGCGTCAATGATCTGGTGGTGGCGGGGGCCGAGCCCTTGTTCTTCCTCGATTATTTCGCCACCGGCAAATTGGCGGTGGAACATGCCGTTGCTGTCGTGCGCGGCATCGCCGATGGTTGCCAACAAGCAGGCGCCGCGCTGGTGGGCGGCGAAACGGCGGAAATGCCCGGCATGTACAGCTCCGGCCATTACGATCTGGCCGGTTTCGCCGTGGGCGCCGCCGAACGTGGCGACCTGTTGCCGCGCCATGTGGCGGCGGGCGATGTGATCATCGGGCTGAAAAGCACGGGCGTGCATTCCAACG
>JAJZHU010000140.1 GCA_021798375.1 Pseudomonadota bacterium
CATATTTACATTTGGAAGGCGTGGCATTGAATAGTTCCAGCAAGGACGGTGTGGAAATCACCGGTCTGATCGACATGGCCCCGCTGTCGGGCTTACAAAAGCGCGTCATCGCACTTTGCTCCCTCGTCATTCTTCTCGATGGTTACGACATCCAGGCACTTGGTCTGGCAATTCCCCGGATGGCAAAAGACTTTCACATAGCGCCGGCCGCGTTCGCCGTGGCAATTTCCACTTCGGCCATTGGCATGGTGTTGGGCGCATTATTGTTCTCTCCGCTGGCAGACCGATTTGGCCGCAGACCCATGTTGATTGCGATGATGGTGCTTGTCGGCGCTTCGACCATGGGGGCAATGACGGCGACAGGAACGATGGATCTTGCTGTCTGGCGCTTTCTGACCGGCCTCGGTCTTGGCGCATCGATGCCGATCGCGGTTGCCCTGACATCGGAATATGTGTCGTCAAAACGGCGAATTGCCTTGATGACGCTGATGTATTGCACGGCGCCGGTCGGCGCATTCATGGCCGGCATGATCGGCCCGGTGATGAACGCCATCTATGGCTGGCGGGGGATTTTCGCATTCGGCGGCGTTCTGCCCTTGATCGCCGCGCTGGTGTTTTGGTTCTGGTTGCCCGAAGCATTGCGGATTCTGTTACAGCGCAATCCAACAGATCCGAACATTGCCCATCAGCTTGGGCGCATAGCACCCGGTTTCACCGCCGCCCGGCCACATTATACCCAGACGAAAGAGGCGAAAGCACATGCAATCGGCGTGCTTTTTGTGCCCCGATTCCGCTCGCGCACCGCGCTGCTGTGGCTGATATTCATGTGCAACGGCTTCGTTAATTTCTCGCTGATCAGCTGGCTGCCGACGTTGCTGGAAGCCGCCGGTTGGACCGCGGGCAATGCCAACCGGGTGACCGGTCTCATCGGCATCTGCGGGATTGGTGGCGGCCAACTGATCGCCTGGATTGCCGACAGGGGGCGGCCGGTGCTGGCATTAGGCGGCACCTACGCCGCCGTCGCGGTCGTCTTCAGCCTGTTCGCCATCGGACCGGCCAACCATGCGGTTTGGTTGGTCATTCTTCTGTTGATCGGCGTCGGAGCCTTCGGCGCCCATTTCACCATCGGCGCCTTCGCGGCCAGCCTTTACCCGCCCGAAGTACGCTCGACCGGCATTGGCTGGGCCAGCGGTGTTGGCCGTTTTGGCGCAATTTTCGGGCCGATTGCGGTCGCGGGGTTGATGAAGCTGGGAATCACCCCGGCGGTGATCATTTCGTTCTTGTTGCTGCCGATGTGCGTATGTGCGGCATGTGTCGCCGGATTGCGTCACGCCGTGACGGAAGCCAAACACGGGCGGTAACGCGGCGCCTTATTGCCCGGCGGATGGTTACGTGCTCAATTGAATCCAGAAATCAGCAACGCCGAAGGCCGCGGCCGGGTAGAGGAATGGATCACATGTCGATCGAAAAGCTGTTCAGCGTCAACGGACTCAATGCTATCGTCACGGGTGGCGCCAGCGGCATCGGGCTGGGCTTTGTCGAGGGCATGGCCGAGAATGGCGCCGTGGTCACGATTCTCGATCGTGACGCCGCCCGCATCGAAAGCGAGGTCGCCCGGCTTTGCGGGTTGGGCCATAAGGTTTTCGGCGAAGTGGTCGATATCACCGACCGTCCGGCCATGCGCGCCGCTTTCGAACGGGCCGCCGCCCGTACCGGGCGGTTGGATGTGACCTTTGCCAACGCCGGCATCGATCCGGGTGAGGGTTTCGCGCGGCCCGACGGCGGACGCAATCCCGGCAGCGAAATCGACGCCATGGACGATGCGGTGTGGGATCGTACCATCGAAATCAACCTGACCGGCGTTTATAACACTGTGAAGGAAGCGGCGCGGCAGATGAAGCCCCACAAACACGGCAGCATCATCGTCACCACCTCCATCGCCTCAAAGATGGTCGGCGGCATGGTTGGAACGCCCTATATGCCCGCCAAAGCCGGGGCGGCGCATCTGGTCCGTCAGCTCTCGCTGGATCTCGCCCGCTATAACGTGCGCATCAACGCCATCGCTCCGGGCGGCTTCATCACCAATATCGGCGGCGGCCACACCCACAAAGCGGAAGTTCAAGCCACCTTCGCCAAGTTGATCCCGTTGGGCCGCATGGCGCATCCCGACGAGATGAAGGGACTGGCCCTGTTTCTTGCCTCGGAGGCATCGAGCTTTATCACCGGCGCCGAAATCAATATCGACGGCGGGATGCTCAACGGCATGGCCCAATAGACACTCTACCTCACGCAACGATTGATCCGACCCGTCTCGCGCGTCAAAGTTTCAACGCGGCCAAACAAGGGGATAAGCACATAGCCACGGACCTTGAGCGTATCCGGCCCGTCGAGCCACATCTTGCCGGAATATGTTTTCCCATTCTGCGGATTATAGACCCAACCGCCGACCCAATCTTGCGCTATATCGATCGACGGCGTAAAGCCGCCCATCAGTATCAGACCGCACAATGGCCTGTCCCTTTTGGCTGGATCGGGGTTGTGAAAATCTATGCGCGGTGTCTTGCGCGCGACTTTCAGGCCGACCAATTGACCGCAGAAGCCTCCGCTGCACGGCTTGATCTGAACAACCCAATTACCGTCGTCGGTCACCCAAAAGCCGGTAAGCGCGGATTGATCTGCCACGCCAAGCACACCGCCAGCGCGGGCTGCCGGCGGGATCAAATCCGCGCCGACTTGAAAAACCGTGAAAATCGTGACAGCCAGCCATCGCGGCAACAGACGTGCCGCGATCAAGACCCGCGTCCAAATTCCTGTGGACGCGGGGGCCATCGTCTCAGCCCAAATGTGCTTCGGCGTATTCGTAATTGGCCAGTTTATCGAGATAGTTCTGCGTGTAATCCGGGCGGCGGTTGCGGAAATCGAGATAATAGGCATGTTCCCACACATCGAGGCCAAGCAGCACCTTGCCTTCGCCCGAGGCCAGCGGATTGCCGCCGTTGGGGGATTTCGCGGTCTTGAGCTTGCCGTCGGCACCTTGCACCAACCAGGCCCAACCAGAGCCGAACTGGCTGGTCGCGGCGAGCTTGAAGGCATCCTTGAACGCCGCCACCGAGCCAAAATCTTCGATCAACTTGGCTTCCAGCTTGCCGGGGATGGCACCGCCCTTGGGGGAGAGATTTTTCCAGAACAGAATATGATTCCAATGCTGGCCGGCATTGTTGAACACCGGGGCGAGGTCGGGCTTGCCGTTGGCGAACAGCACGATTTCGTCCAAGCTCTTGCCCTGGAGATCCGGGTTCTTTTCAACAAACCCGTTCAACGCGGTAACATAGGCTTGGTGATGCTTGCCATGATGCAGTTCGAGCGTTTCCTGGCACATGCCGCTGGCGGCAAGGGCGTTGGTCGAAAACGGCAAGGAGGGAAGTTCGAAGGCCATGATATTGCTCCGGTTACACGGTTTGCCAGTTGGCGGTTGATCGTCAGTTATGTAGCTATGGTCGCAAGCGTGCCACGTCAAGCACCGGACATAGGATTGTTGTATGATAATCGATCTCGCCGCGCTGGTGCGCAAAAGCGATCCTGACCGATATTTCTGCACCCTGCTCGCCCCCGAGCAACAGCAAGGCACGCTTTTCACCCTGTATGCCTTCGATCACGAACTGGCGCGGGCCAGAATGGTGGCGTCACAGCCGTTGCTGGCGCTGATCCGCCTGCAATGGTGGCGCGAAGTGGTGGAAGGCGCCGAAAAGCGGCACGAGGTAGCGACGCCGCTGTTCCAAGCACTCGCCGAAGGGCGGCTGGACCGCGCGCTGTGCCTGCGGATGATCGAGGGACGGGAAATGGAAGCGGAAGAATCACTGCCCGATCTCGCCGCGTTCGAGCTTTATTGTCTGGCCGCCCATGGCAGCACGATGGCTGCGGCTGGCATGGTATTGGGGGCGCAAGATACAGAGGCCTTGCAACGGCTGGGCGCCGGTTGTGGCGCGGTATGGATCATGCGGCGGCGGCCGGCCTGGCTGCCCGAGGGCGATCTGGCCGGGTTGGCGCGGCAATGGCTGGCCACAAAAGTGAGCGATCGTCGCAGCGCGGCAGTGTTGCCCGGCGTTTTGGCGGCACGGGATCTGCGGAATTTAAAACGGCCGCGCTTGGTGTGGGATCAATTGGCGGTGCTCGCGCGGGCAAAGTTGGGAATATAATACCAGTTCGCGTAGAGGCTGACTCTTATGACGTCGTCATTGCGAGTCCTTGCGCGGCAATCCATCTTCGCTTTTTCCCCGGCTGCAAATGACAGATGGATTGCCGCGCAAGGGGGCGCAATGAGGGTGGTGCTAAAGCTGGGTCAAACTTTACGCTGTCTGGTATATAACCTAACTTTCGTTTTTCTCCGCCAATATCATCACCTGCGCGAATGCGAGCGGCGGTTCGTCGGTCAGGGTCAATAATATTTTCGCCTTATAGCCACTGGGCAGCAACGATTCCAACCGCGCCAATGCCCCGCCGGTGAGATGCAACGTGGGCTCGCCCGAGGGCAAATTCACCACTCCCATATCCTTGTGAAACACGCCGCGCGAAAATCCGGTGCCCAACGCCTTGGAACAGGCCTCTTTGGCGGCGAATCGTTTCGCGAACGTGGCCGAATGCAGGGATTCCGTGCGGCGGGCCGCCTTGGCGCGTTCCACATCGGTAAACACACGTTCCAAAAACCGATCGCCAAAGCGCGTCATCACTTTTTCGATCCGCCGCACATCGCACAAATCCGCGCCAATGCCGATAATCATCCGCGCGACCGATCCACCTGGGTAACGCCGTTCACCGCGCGAAGCCCGGCGATCAAAATATTCAGATGGCGGATATCGCGCACTTCCACATCGACCAACACCTCGCAGAAATCCTGTTGCCGGTTGAGAATTCTCAAATTGCTCAACACACCTTCATGCTTGTTGATGGCATTGGTCAGATTGGCCAAAACCTCGGGGTGATTGGCGCAGATGGCGGAAATACGGCCGGTGTATTGTCCTGTCTTCGCATCCGGCTTGCGGTTCCAATCCACGTCGATGAAACGTTCGGGCGTGGATGCGAAACTTTCCAGCATCTGGCAATCGGATTGATGAATCGTCACACCCTTGCCGGTGGCGACGATACCGACGATGCGATCACCCGGCAAAGGATGGCAGCAACCCGCATAATGCACCGTCATGCCGCTGATCAGGCCGGTGATGACGTTGCCGCTGTCCTCGCCCGGGCTTTTGCTGCCTGCCCCTGGTCCGCGCCCCAACATACCGCTGCGCATCGAAGGCCCCGGCATAACGCGCGGCGCGCGAGCGGATTGACGCAATTCAGGATAGGCCGCGTGAACCACATCCTTCGGCCCGACCGATCCGTTGCCGACAGCGACGTAAAGATCCTCGACCGTGGCGAATTTGAAATGTTTCAACGCGGGTTGCAGCGATTCCTCGCTGCCGTCCACACCCTCCTGGCGAAACGCCTTGGCCAGTGCCGTGCGGCCTTGATCCAGATGCTCGCCGCGTTGTTGCTGGGCGATATACCGGCGAATGCGCGCCCGCGCCTTGCCGGTGACGACAAACCGTTCCCACGATACCGAAGGCGAGCCGCCGCGGCTGGTCATGATCTCGACCTGATCGCCGTTTTCAAGCTCGTAGCGCAGCGGCATCAAACGACCATTCACCCGCGCGCCGACGCAAGTGTCGCCCACCTGGCTATGCACGGCATAGGCAAAATCCACCGGCGTGGCGCCGCGCGGCAATTGGATCAACTGGCCCTTGGGGGTAAAACAAAACACCCGGTCTTGATAAAGTTCAAGTTTCGTGTTTTCCAAAAACTCGTCCGCCGCGCCCGAGTTTTCCAGAATTTCCAGCAAATCCTGCACCCAGCGAAAGCTTGTGCCGTCTTGATGCTCGCCGTCACTTTTATAAACCCAATGCGCGGCCACGCCGTTTTCAGCGATATTATGCATCTCGACGGTGCGGATCTGCACTTCTATTTTTTGGTTGCGCGGGTGGCGCAAAGTAACACCAGTGTGCAGACTTTGATAAAAATTATTCTTGGGGGTTGATATATAATCCTTGAACCGGCCGGATATCATCGGAAAGGCGCCATGCACGGCGCCCAGCGCCGCATAACAATCCTCACGAGTGTTCACCAACATACGAAACGCCATGATATCCGAAAGCTGTTCAAACGCCACATTGCGGCGCTGCATTTTCTCCCAGATGGAATAAGGCGATTTTTCACGCCCGGTTACTTCCACCACATGAATGCCGGCTTCCTCGCACACCCGGACCAATTCCTGCCGCACGTCCTCGATCACATCCGCGCCCTGGCCGCGCAAATATTTCAAACGCACGTCGATGGTTTCAAATGCTTCCGGTTCGATCTGCGCGAAC
>JAJZHU010000141.1 GCA_021798375.1 Pseudomonadota bacterium
GCATCGGCGTTCTACACCGGGGATATGCGCACCTCGTTCAACAAATTCCAGGATGACCTGCAGGCCGATATCGCGATGAATATGAAACAAGCCAACGAGGAGGCGGATAACGGCGCGGCACTGGGGAAATCCGTCAGCCTGTGGATTTCCGTGCTTCTGGGCGTGTCGGCACTGCTGTGCATTACCATCGGCTTCTTGATGATCCGTGGCGTTTCCGTCCCGCTTGCCGCCATGACATTGGCGATGCAACGCCTCGCCGGCGGCGATACCGAGGTGGTTATTCCATTCGTGGGTCGTGGCGACGAGGTCGGCGCCATGGCCGATTCCGTGCAGGTGTTCAAAGCCAACATGATCGAGACGGAGCGGCTGCGCGCCGGGCAGGAAGAACAAAAGCAGCGCGCGGCGGCGGAACGGCGCAGTGCCATGCTCGATCTGGCAGCGAAATTCGAGGCCAGCGTCGGCGGCGTTGTCGGCAACGTTTCGTCGCAAGCCACCGAATTGCAAGCCACCGCGCAGTCGATGGCCGCGACCTCCGAGGAGACGTCGCGCCAGTCGAGCACCGTCGCCGCGGCATCCGAACAGGCGACCAGCAATGTGGGCATGGTGGCCAGCGCCACCGAGGAACTTTCGGCGTCGGTCGGCGAGATCCTGCAACGGGTCAACGCTTCCAACCAGATGATCGGCGAGGCGGTAACCGAAACCACCAGCGCCAATCAGCAAATGCAGGGACTGTCTGAATCGGTGCGAAAGATCGGCGAGGTGGTCAGTTTGATCAACAGCATCGCCTCGCAGACCAATCTGCTGGCGCTCAACGCAACCATCGAGGCGGCGCGCGCCGGTGATGTCGGCAAGGGGTTTGCGGTGGTGGCGAGCGAGGTCAAGGCCTTGGCCACGCAAACGGCCAAGGCGACCGAGGTGATTTCCTCGCAAATCTCGGCGATCCAGGAAGTGACGCAAATTTCGGTGCAATCGATCCAACACATCAATACGCGGATCGGTCACGTGGCGGATACCGCCATCGCGATTGCCGCGGCGGTCGAGCAGCAAGGGGCGGCAACCCGCGAGATTGCCCGCAACGTGACCGAGGCGGCACGCGGCACCAGCGAGGTGAGCATGAACATCGGCGGCGTCAACGAGGCGGCGCAACAAACCGGCGCGGCGGCCAGCCAGGTGCTTTCGTCGGCGGGGGAACTTAGTAAAAACAGCGAGATCCTGAAATCCCAGGTGATGGCGTTCCTGGCCGAGGTGCGGGCGGCTTGATCCCCATAAAACACCAAAACGGCCCGGAGGATATTGCTCCGGGCCGTTGGTATCACGCGATTAGTTAAGTATTAGAACTGGTTCATCGTGTTGTGCGCGCCGCCGGCCTTCAGGGCCGCATCGCCGGCGAAATATTCCTTGTGATCATCGCCGATGTCGGAACCCGACATGTTCTGATGCTTCACGCAGGCAATGCCGCCGCGAATTTCCTGACGCTGCACATTGAGCACATATCCAAGCATGCCCTGCGTGCCGAAATATTCCTTCGACAGATTGTCGGTGGACAGCGCCGCCGTGTGATAGGTCGGCAGAGTGATCAGGTGATGGAAGATACCGGCCCGCTTTGAGGAATCCGCCTGGAAGGTGCGAATACGCTCGTCCGCGGCATCGGCCAGCGCGGTGCCGTCATAATCCACGCTCATCAAGGCCGCACGGTTGTAGGCCGACACATCCTTGCCTTCCTTGGCCCAGGCATCATACACCTGCTGGCGGAAATTCAACGTCCAGTTGAACGACGGCGAGTTGTTATACACCAGCTTGGCGTTCGGCACGACCGCGCGAATCCGGTCCATCATGCCGGCAATCTGCTCCACATGCGGCTTCTCGGTTTCGATCCACAGCAGGTCGGCGCCATTTTGCAGCGACGTGATCGAGTCGAGCACGCAGCGATCCTCGCCCGATCCGGCGCGGAACTGATAGAGGTTGCTGGCAAGGCGCTTGGGCCGCAACAATTTGCCGTCGCGATTGAGGATCACATCGCCGTTGGTGCAGTTTTCGGCGTTGATTTCTTCGCAATCCAGGAACGAGTTATATTGATCGCCCAAATCGCCGGGTTGATGGCTTACCGCGATCTGCTTGGTAAGACCAGCGCCCAGAGAATCCGTGCGGGTCACGATGATGCCGTCTTCCACGCCGAGTTCGAGGAAGGCGTAACGGCAAGCGCGCACCTTGGCGATGAAATCTTCGTGCGGCACGGTCACTTTGCCGTCTTGATGGCCGCATTGCTTTTCGTCGGACACCTGGTTTTCGATCTGCAGCGCGCAGGCGCCTGCCTCGATCATTTTCTTCGCCAACAGATAGGTCGCCTCGGCGTTGCCGAATCCCGCGTCGATGTCGGCGATGATCGGCACCACATGGGTCTGAAAGTTTTCAACCTGTGCGAGCGCCGCTTTTTCCTTCGCGCTGTCGCCGGCCTTGCGCGCCGCGTCGATTTCGCGGAACAGGCCGCCGAGTTCGCGGGCGTCGGCCTGGCGCAGAAAGGTGTAAATTTCTTCGATCAGCGCCGGCACCGAGGTTTTTTCATGCATCGATTGGTCGGGCAGCGGGCCGAACTCGGAGCGCAGCGCCGCGATCATCCAGCCCGACAGATACACATAGCGGCGTTCGGTGCTGCCGAAATGCTTCTTGATGGAAATCAGCGCCTGCTGGGCGATGAACCCATGCCAGCAACCCAGCGACTGCGTGTAGTTGGCGGGGTCGGCATCATAAGCCGCCATATCCTTGCGCATGATGGCGGCGGTATAGCGGGCAATGTCCAAACCGGTATGGAAACGGTTCTGCAAACGCATGCGGGCGACGGATTCGGCGTGAATGCCGTCCCAGGTGCCGTTCTTGCTTTTGATGAGATGGTTCATCTTGGTGGTGTGATCTTGATAAGTCATCTTAATCTTCCGGTTTGGTTGAGGCGAATTGCTGGGCTCCTCATACAGAGCCTTGCCCTTATAAGGGAGGGGAAGGCGGGTGAAATACAGAGTAAATATTGACCAAAACCTGTAAAGTTGTAACGAAATGACGTAAATCTGCCGGTAGCCAGTAAATCTTTACACGATATTTACAAGCGGTGAAGGTTTGATGCCGCCGATCGAGGCGGTGATCCGCCCGGCGGTCGCAAGCAGCATTTCTCCCAGCGAGGCAATGCGTTCCAGCGACAAGCGGGCCGAGGGGCCAGACACCGAAACTCCCGCGATCGCTTCGCCATATTCGTTGAAAATCGCCGCGGCGGCGCAACGCATCCCGCTGCTGGCCTCTTCGTCGTCAACCGCCCAACCCTGACGGCGGAACAGATCCAAGGCGCCAAACATCGTCTCCATGTCGGTGATGGTGTGGGATGTTAACCGTGGCATACCCTTTTGATGCAGGATATCGGCGGCTTTGGAACGCGGCATCCATGACAGCAGCGCCTTGCCGACGCCGGAGGCATGGATGGCGCGCCGCTCGCCGGTGCGGAAAAAAGCACGAATGGTTTGACGGCATTCGATTTGTGAAACGAACACCACCTCGCCTTGGTCCAGCAGGCCAAGATTGACGGTTTCATGCGACGATTCCATCAGATCCGACATCGCGCCACGCCCGACGATGGCCAGTTGGTTGCGCCGTTGAAAACCCATGCCGATGCGAAAGGCTTCGACGCCGATGCCCCAGGTCTGATCGGATTCGAAAAATTGGACAAAGCCGTTGTCGCTCAATGTGCTGAGGATGCGGTGTACCGTGGAGGTGGGCATCGCGGCGCGTTGCGATAGCTCCGCCAGCGTTTGGCTGTCGGCTTGGGAGAGGATTTTCAACAGGCTCAAGGATCGTTCGAGCGATTGCACGTTTTTGACCGTTTTGCTGTCGGCGATGGTTCTGGGGCGTCCTCGCGGGCGTCTGGCTTCGGGTTTTGTCATCTTGGCTCCTTTGCTGAACGCGGAAAAATTTTGCATCGATGATGCCGTCATAAAACAATTGGAAAATATAAAAACCTTTTGTTCCAATGAATTGCAAATTTCTTTTAATTTCGGAAATATTTTCCAGAAAAATTGCACCGAGGTTCGATGAATGTTAAACGTCGCATCCATTTTGTTGACGCGCGGGGAAAAACGATGAGTTTTGTTCAGGTGAAAAATCTTGCTGTGGCCGGCAGCCTGCATCAGTTTTTGATGACCGAGGCTTTGCCCGGATCGGGCATTTCCCCTGACGACTTCTGGGCCGGGCTCGCCGCGATGATCGCCGAATTCGCCCCCCGCAACAAAGCGTTGCTGAATCGGCGCGACGAATTGCAAGCCAAGCTCGATGGCTTCATGAAGGCTCATCGCGGCAGCCAGTTCGATGCCGCGCAATATACCGCGTTTTTGCGCGAAATCGGCTATTTGTTGCCTGAGCCGCCGGTCGCCCAGATCGAAACGGCCAATATCGATGCTGAGATCGCCTTGGTGGCGGGGCCACAGTTGGTGGTGCCGATGTCCAACGCGCGCTATTCATTGAACGCCGCCAATGCGCGTTGGGGTAGCCTCTATGATGCGCTTTACGGCACCGACGCGCTGCCGCGCGAGCCGGGCGAGGAGGGGACGGGCTATAATGCCGCGCGCGGGGCGCGGGTTGTGGCCAGGGCCAAGGCATTTTTGGATCAGGTCGTGCCGCTTGAAGGCCACAGCCACGCCGATGTCGCCTCGTATGCGGTCGTCGGCGGCAAGCTGCGGGCGACCACGGTTGGCGGCGCCACTGCCGGTCTGCGCGATGCCGGTCAATTGGCGGGCTTCAAGGGCGAGGCTGCCGCCCCCACGGCGATCTTGCTGTGCAACCACGGCCTGCACATCGACCTTGTGATCGATCGCACCGCCAATGTGGGCCGCACCGATCCGGCTGGTGTGGCCGATATCGTGCTGGAATCCGCGCTTAGTTCGATCATGGATATGGAAGACAGCGTGGCGGCGGTGGATGCCGCCGACAAGGTGACGGTCTATCGCAACTGGCTGGGGCTGATGAAGGGCGATCTTTCGGAACGCTTTGAAAAGCAGGGCCGGATGATGACCCGCACCTTGAATCCCGACCGGATTTATACCGGCGTGGATGGCGCCGAGTTGCGGCTGCATGGGCGCAGCATGATGCTGAACCGCAATGTCGGTTTGCATATGTATTCAGATGCGGTGCGCGATGCCTCGGGGGCCGAGGTTCCCGAAGGCCTGATCGATGTGATGGTGATCGCGTTGATCGCGCGGCATAATTTGTTCGGCGCCGATGCGCTGCGCAACAGTCGCACTGGCGCGGTTTATATCGTGAAGCCGAAAATGCACGGCCCCGACGAGGTCGCGTTTGTGAACACGACGTTCGATCGGGCCGAGGATCTTCTGTCGTTGCCGCGCAATACCCTGAAAATGGGCATCATGGACGAAGAGCGCCGCACCTCGGTCAATCTGATGGCCTGCGTTCAGGCCGCCAAATCGCGGGTGTTCTTTATCAACACCGGCTTTCTCGATCGCACCGGCGATGAAATTCACACCTCGATCGAGGGTGGCCCGTTCGTGCGCAAGAACGACATCAAAAATGCCGCCTGGATCAAGGCCTATGAGGATCAGAACGTCGATATCGGCCTGTTGAGCGGTCTGCCCGGCAAGGCGCAGATCGGCAAGGGCATGTGGGCGGCGCCCGATTTGATGGGTGATTTGATGGTGCAGAAAATTGGCCATCCGATGGCCGGCGCCAGCACCGCCTGGGTGCCTTCGCCCACCGCCGCCACCTTGCATGCCACGCATTATCATCAGGTGGATGTAACCGCGCGCCAACACGAACTGGCCAGCCGTCCGCGCGCGCCGCTGGCCAATCTGTTGACCATTCCGTTCGCCGTGGCAACGCCCTCACCCGCCGACATCCAGCAGGAACTGGATAACAACGCGCAGGGCATCCTGGGCTATGTGGTGCGCTGGATCGATCAGGGCATTGGCTGTTCCAAGGTGCCGGACATCAACAACATCGGCTTGATGGAAGATCGTGCGACCTTGCGCATCTCCAGCCAGCACATCGCCAACTGGTTGTTGCACGGCGTGGTGAGCAAGGATCAGATCATGGCCACGCTGAAACGCATGGCGGTGATTGTCGATGCTCAGAACCAGGACGATCCGCTTTATCGGCCGATGGCGCCCTATTTCGATGGCGTGGCATTCCAGGCCGCCAGCGATCTGATCTTCAAGGGCCGCGATCAACCCAATGGCTATACCGAATTCCTGCTGCACGCCCGTCGCCGCCAGGCCAAGGCACGGGGGAACTGATAGTCTGGACATTGCGGGGCGGGGGCGCTGTCCGTAGGATAAATCAAGGGTGGAAATTCCCCCCTGAAGGAATCCTCGATGGCGCGCTTGCCGACCGGCTCCG
>JAJZHU010000142.1 GCA_021798375.1 Pseudomonadota bacterium
CGGGCTTTCTGTCGCCGGACCGGCTCGCTGGTTCGGGTTCGCGGCGGTGATGCTGGCCAGCGTGAACATCTTCGGCGGCTTTGCGGTAACTGCCCGCATGTTGAAGATGTTCCAGGGTAAGAATCAGAAACCCAACGCGAAGAAAGGCCATTAAATGTCGCAAAATATGATCGCGGCGGCCTATCTGCTCGCCGCTGTATTGTTCATTCTGGCCCTGCGCGGGCTTTCAAGCCCCACCACCTCCCGGCGCGGCAACCGATTCGGCATGGCCGGCATGGCAATCGCCGTGCTGGCGACCCTGGCGCGGCCCGGCAACCATCCCGACGGGGTGGTGATGATCCTGATCGCCATGGCCATCGGCGGCAGCATCGGCCTGGTGATCGCCGCAAAAATCAAGATGACCGCGCTGCCGCAATTGGTGGCGGCGTTCCACTCCCTGGTCGGCCTGGCCGCGGTATTCGTCGCCGCTGCCGCGTTGAATGCGCCCGGAGCCTTCGGCATCGCCGATGCCACCGGCGCCATCCCGCCCGAAAGCCGCATCGAGATGACATTGGGGCTCGCCGTGGGCGCCATCACCTTCTCGGGCTCGCTGATCGCCTTCGGCAAATTGCAGGCGTTGCTGTCCGGCAAGCCGTTGCAGTTCTTTGGTCAGCATTGGTTCAACCTCGCGCTGGGGCTGGCGATGGTGGCTACCATCGTCCTGTTCGTGATGTCGGGCACGCCGATGTTCTTCTGGTTGACCGCTCTGATCGCGGTAACGCTCGGGTTCCTGCTGATCATGCCGATCGGCGGCGCCGACATGCCGGTGGTCGTCTCCATGCTCAACTCCTATTCGGGTTGGGCGGCCTGCGGCATCGGCTTTACCATCCAGAATCTGGCGCTCATCATCACCGGCGCGCTGGTGGGCGCTTCGGGTGCGATCCTGTCCTATATCATGTGCAAAGGCATGAATCGCTCGATCATCAATGTGTTGCTGGGCGGTTTCGGCTCCGATAACGCCGCCGCCGGTCCCGCCGGCGTCGCCGGCGATCGCACCGTTAAAAGCGGTGCGGCCGAAGATGCGGCGTTCATCCTCAAGAACGCGTCCAAAGTCATCATCGTGCCCGGTTACGGCATGGCGGTGGCCCAGGCGCAACACGCCCTGCGTGAAATGACCGATGTGCTGAAACGCGAAGGGGTGGAAGTGAAATTCGCCATTCACCCCGTGGCGGGACGCATGCCGGGTCACATGAACGTGCTGCTGGCCGAAGCCAACGTGTCCTACGACGACGTGTTCGAACTCGAACAGATCAACCCCGAGTTCTCCGCCGCCGATGTGGTGTATGTGATTGGCGCCAACGACGTGACCAATCCCGCCGCCAAAACCGACCCCACCTCGGCCATCTACGGCATGCCGATCCTGGAAGTCGATAAGGCGCGCACCGTGTTGTTCGTCAAACGCTCGATGGCGTCCGGCTATGCCGGCGTGGACAATGAATTGTTCTTCCGGCCCAACACGATGATGCTGTTCGGCGATGCCAAGAAGATGACCGAGGAAATCGTCGCGGCATTGGAAAGATAAGGCCTTTTTATTCTAAACGGCGCCCGGTAATTTCCATTATCGGGCGCTTTTTATTGGCCCCAACCCGGCGGCCATCGCGCTGTCGCCCCCCAAATGCACCCGATCCCCGATCAGCCTCGCGCCCGCAAACAACGGCAGTGCCGTGGTGAATTGCGCCGGGTCTTGCGCGATCAGCAGGCTGGGCGTGGGGTTGGCGGCCCAGGCGAAATGTCCGGCGCGATAGGAATGGCGCAGTTCCTGCCCGGCGCGATGATAGATCAGCATCAAGCTGCCGCCGAACAAAGCGGCCAGATGGGCATTGCCGCCCTGGGTGGTGATGTGAAAATAGCTGTTGGCATACAGCATCAATTTCAATTGGTTATAGCCATATCCGGGCGCCAGTTGAGCAGCGAGATCCTCAAAGATCGTCACATCGGGAAACGCGGCCAGGAATTCGCGCTCGCCCAGATCGTGATCGGGCTGATGATCGGCGGAATAATCCGCACCCGGCGGGGCGATGCCGGGGCGGGAATAGATGATGCGGAATCGCTCGCCAAGCTGCACCAAAACCTCGGCCAGCAGATCGAGCGGCAGAAAATTCACCGGCCCGCGCCCCCATTCGGTGCAAAATTTATTATGCAACACCAACAAGGGCCGATCGTCGCCCACGAACAGATCATTGGCGTAAAGCGCCCGGTAATCCGGGAATAATTCATGGGTCCGCGCCCGCGGTCCATGATCGTCGCGGGTGGGAAGCCACGCCGGCCGCTCGTGCGGCGGCACAAAGCGGCGGGGGATGTCGTGCTCGATGATCCGCCCCCGCGGCAGAAAGCCGTAAAAAGGCGCCATGCCGCGATAGGTGACAATCTGCCGCGCGCCGAATTCGCCCGCCGTCCACAGCCAATGCACAAACGGCACGAAACTATTGATCTCGGCGCCGAATTCGCCCTCGAAGCGTAATTGGGCAGGAAGCTGTGGGAGCGCAAACCGCATCGTCATGTCCCTGTTTTGGGGATAAAGCTGCGGCCAAGTCTGCGCGATCAAGGTTAACGCAAGGTGTTTACACCGGTTCCATCACCATCATACGCCGGGTTGCCTTGGCCGGAATCGGGGCATAGGCCTCTTTCACCGCCTCGGCCAATAAAACACCGGCCAGTTGCGGTACCAGACTATGCCCCAATTGCTCCCAGATTTCCGCGCCGCGCAGCAAAAAGCGCCGGTCGGTGGGGGGCAGAAACAGCGCGCCGTCCTGGCGTTCCACGCGAAAACACGCATCGGCCAGCACCTGGTTCAATTGGCGAATCGAAAACGGACGCCCCTGTCCAAACGGGGTGCGTTCGCTGTGGGTCCACACACCGTTGCGATTCGGCACCACGATCAGCAGCCGTCCGTCGTCTTTCAACACGCGCCAAATCTCGCGCAGAAAACGCTTGGCGCTGTCGGTGGATTCCAGCGCATGAATCAACAAAACCCGGTCGAACGACAGATCGGCGAACGGCAATTGATCGTCGATCACCGCCGCCGCCAAAGACGGCAGGTTGCGCGGCCAAGCGTGCAGCCCCACATGTTCGGGGATCGCCGCGATGGTGCGGCGGGCTTTTTCCCGCCAAAGACGCAGATAGGGCGCCGTATGACCCAATCCCAACACCGATTGCCCGCCCAGATCGGGCCACATCAAACCCAAGTGCCGCCGCAGCAAACGAACCGAGACAGCACCGCAGGCGCTCTGGTAAAACGGTTCGGATTGGGATGCGTTGTTGGCCATAAGGTTACCTTAGCATAGTTTGAACGGAAGGTCAGGCGGATGAGTTTCGAAGTGATCGCGCTACCAATGCTGCAAGATAATTACAGTTGGGCGCTGATCGACCACGCCCAGGGCAAGATGGCCATCGTCGATCCGGCCGAAGCCGCCCCGGTCAGCCAACTGATCGTGCAATTGGGTGTCACGCTCGCCGTGGTTCTGCTCACCCATCACCACGCCGACCACATCGGCGGCGCCGAGGATCTGCGGCGGCAATATCATTGCGAAATTTGGGGCGCCGCCGCCGATCAATATCGTCTGCCGTCGCTCGATCGGGCGCTGCACGACGGCGATGCAATCGCATTCGCCGGCGTGACGGGCAAGGTGCTGGCCGTGCCTGGTCACACCGTTGGCCATCTCGCGTTTTATTTCGCCGCAGCGCAGGCGCTGTTTTGCGGCGATACCCTGTTCAGCCTGGGCTGCGGACGCCTGTTCGAAGGCACGCCAGAACAGATGTTCGCCTCGCTGGCCCGCCTTGCCGCCCTGCCGCCGGCCACGCGGGTGTTTTGCGGCCATGAATACACCGCCTCCAACGGTCGTTTCGCCTTAACCGTCGAACCCGGCAACGCCGATCTGGCGGCCAGGATGGCGGAAGTGACACATCTGCGCGCGGCGGGCCTGCCCACCGTGCCCAGCACGATGGGCCGCGAATTGGCGGCAAATCCGTTTTTGCGCACCGCCAGCCCGAAAGAATTGGCGGAGATTCGCAAAATGAAGGATAACTTCAGGGGTTAGTTTGTCCAAGGATTCTCCATGATTGTCATGCGTCACGGCCAAAGCGAATGGAATTTGCGGATGACGCAAACAGGGCGGGACCCCGGCATCGCCGATCCGCATCTAACCGGCGCGGGCCACGCGCAGGCCGAGGCGGCGGTCGATCGTCTGGCGCATCTGCCGATTCGGCGCATCATCACCTCGCCTTACCGGCGCGCCTTGCAAACCGCCACGCCGTTGGCGCGGGCCTTGGGGATCACCATCGAGGTCAATCTCGGCGTGCGCGAGCACAAGACCTATTCATGCGATGTGGGCTCGCCCGCAAGCAAGATCGCGGCGGAATGGCCCCATCTGGATTTCGCCCACGTGCCCGAAGTCTGGTGGCCCGATCACAACGAGACCTCGTCCGCCGTAAAAAAGCGCGCCCGGCACTTTGCTGCGCAGATGCGCGCCGCGGCAGATTGGGATCATATCTTGGTGGTATCCCACTGGGGCTTTCTGATGGCCCTGACCGGCGAAAGTTTCGAGAACGGCGAATGGCGAAAACTGGCCGTAACCCCCTAACGAACAAAAGTTTTTTGCTTCTTTTTTCACAAAAAAGAAGATACTTCCCTCCCTTGATTTTATTGTGATTTGCCTCATATCCGCCCTGAAGATTTTTTGTTGGAGATGTTTCCCTGATGACCGCGACTGTCGAAAAACGCGAATTTTCCGCCGAAGTGGGTCGCTTGCTCGATCTGGTGGTGCATTCGCTTTATTCCGAACGTGAAATTTTTCTGCGCGAGCTAGTGGCCAATGCCGCCGATGCCACCGATCGCCGCCGGTTCGAGGCGCAAACCCACCCCGGCTACGCCTTGCCGGAAGATGCCGCCATCCGCATCATCCCCGATAAAATCGCCCGCACCCTCACCATTGCCGACAGCGGCATCGGCATGGGGCGCGAGGATCTGGTGTCGCATCTGGGCACCATCGCCCGTTCCGGCACCCGCGCTTTCGGCCAATCCCTGGCCGACGCCAAGCCGGAAGATCGCCCCAATCTGATCGGGCAATTCGGCGTAGGGTTCTATTCGGCCTTCATGGTGGCCGATCGGGTCGATGTGATCAGCCGCCACGCCGGGTCCGAGGAAGCGTTCAAATGGTCGTCGGAAGGTCGCGGCGAATTCACCATCGAATCCGCCGAACGCGCCACGGCGGGCACCGATATCATCCTAACGATGAAAACCGACGCCGACGAATATCTCGACAATGTCCGCTTGCAGCACATCATCCGCAAATGGGCCGATCATGTCGCCCTGCCGGTGAAACTGGTAAGCGAAGACGGCGAGGAAACCGCCAACGAAGGCACCGCCCTGTGGCGCAAGCCGAGCAGTGAAATCAGCAAGGAAGCCTACACCGAATTTTACCGTCATCTCGGCCACAGTTTCGACGAGCCCTGGGTCACGCTGCATTGGCGCGCCGAGGGGGCCATCGATTTTTCCGCTCTGCTGTTTATCCCCTCGGCAAAACCCTTTGCGTTTGCGGAAGAATCACGCGAATCCAAAGTTCGCCTGCATGTGAAACGCATGTTCATCACCGACAAGGCCGAATTGCTGCCGCCGTGGCTGCGCTTTGTGCAAGGCGTGGTGGATACCGAAGATTTGCCGCTCAATGTCTCGCGCGAAATGCTGCAAGCCACCCCCGTGCTGACGCGAATCAAAAAAGCCGTGACCAACCGCGTGATCACCGAGCTTAAAAACCGCGCCAAGGACACCGAGGACTACGACAAATTCTGGGGCGTATTCGGCGCCATCGTCAAGGAAGGTCTATACGACGACAACGAACATCGCGCCGAGGTGGCGCCGCTGGCGCGATTCTACAGCACCAGCGGCGAGGCGCTGACCTCGCTGCCCGATTATATATCGCGCATGAAAGACGGCCAGAACGCGATTTATCTGCTGGCCGGCGACGATCTCGCCGCGCTGCGTTCCTCGCCGCAACTCGAAGGCTTTGCCGCGCGCGGGCTGGAAGTATTGCTGCTCACCGACCCGGTCGATAGCTTCTGGCCCGACCGCTTGAACGATTTCGACGGCAAAAAATTGAAATTTGTTTCGCAGGCGGGCAATGATTTATCGGAAATCAAGCCGCTGGAAGAACAAACCGAAGCCGCCGATGTGTCGGATCTGGTCGCGGCGTTGAAAACGGCCCTGGGCGAAGCGGTGTCAGACGTGCGC